>JBDOMS010000512.1:0-2247 GCA_039831735.1 Pirellulales bacterium | reverse complement strand
AAGCGTGGGTAATTCTGCAAATGGGTCTACAATGGCCGTTTCTGGCACTGGCACGAGGAGCATGTCACTTTCATTAATGGCTTGCCACCCACGAATACTTGATCCATCAAACCCCAGGCCGTCTTCAAACGTTTCCTCTTCGAGTTTGCTCACAGGTATGGTGAGATGTTGCCAGGCTCCTAGAAAATCAGAAAACCGAAGATCAACTGCCTTGATCTCTTTTTCGCGACACATTGCAAGCACTTCACGTGGTTTCATGCTACATCTCCTTAACACCATAATACGAATAAGCGTTGCAATCGCACAGCAGTCCTCTTGGTATCCGGAGATAATCCCTTCGTGGAGTCACCGATCGCACGAATCCACCGACTGGCGATACAAAATTAATCCCTTGAGCCGGTTACTCAAGCCTCAGAGCCCAACCTTCTTCAAACGATTCAAATCGTAGAAACCCTCGAAGCATTGTTCCGTCCATCTCTAGAACAAGTTTGTCAGCATCTGAAAGATCTCGCGTATCGCTTGAGGTTAACTGAAAAATCCCTGCATCAATGCGTCGTGCTCTCCCGCGATTACCTGAAACGGGAGACTCCATGATGTCGAGCCAGGCCAGCCGATGCGGGGGAAGTTCTTTTGCTGCCACAGCCCCTTTGCCACATTCTGGAAGCGTGAACATCTTCCATGTACGACATGCTGAATGATTCTCCAGCAACAGATCAAAATGCCGGCCACCCGAATCCTCCGGATGGCCGGCATGTTCTAACACAACAAACCTGGGCATACCTCGTGATCAGACGATCTCGTACGCCTGCTCCTGATGCTCACTCACGTCAAGCCCGCCGCGCTCAACCTCAATCGGTACTCGCATACCAACCAAAAGATCAACAAGTCTGAACGCAACAATGGAGACAACGCCACTCCAGACAGCCGTGACCACCAAACTCTTTGCCTGAGCCATGACCTGGCTACTCACAGTCATACCTTCGGCCAAACCCGAACCACCGAATTGCGTGGCAGCAAATACACCTGTCAGAAGTGCACCCACGATTCCACCAATGCCATGGACACCAAAGACATCCAGGCTGTCATCGTAGCCAAACTGATGCTTGACCTTGGTAGCAAAGTAGAAGCAGGCAAGTGCTGACGCAGCACCAATCACAATGGCACCGAGTGGACCAACCGTTCCACTTGCAGGAGTGATAGCCACAAGACCTGCAACAGCTCCTGTTGCAATACCGAGTGCTGACGCCTTGCCGTGCAGACTCATTTCAACAAGCATCCACACAACTGCAGCAGTTGCAGCAGCAAGATGCGTCACAAGAAGAGCCATCGCTGCCGTGCCGTCAGCAGCTAATTCACTGCCTGCATTAAAGCCAAACCAGCCAACCCACAGCATGCCTGCACCCATCACTGCAAACGGCAGATTGTGAGGCCGCATCACCTCTGTGGGATAGCCACTTCGGCGACCAAGCATGATACAGGTGATGAGACCAGCGATACCAGCGTTGACATGCACCACTGTACCACCGGCAAAGTCAAGGACATTCCAGCCATGGAAAAGAGCGCCTTCTCCTGACCACGCCATATGACAGATCGGGAGGTACGAAAACGTAAACCAGAGAACCGAAAACATCATCATACCTTTGAACTTCATGCGTTCGGCAAAAGCACCAACAATGAGCGCTGGTGTAATGATGGCAAACGTCATCTGAAAGGCAAGAAAGAGTGACTCTGGAATCGTACCACTCACAGAATCGACTGTGATCCCGAGAAGCAGGACTTTATCAAAACCACCGATCGCCCACTGCAACGCACCCCCATTGCTAAAAGCAAGGCTGTAACCGTAAAGCACCCAAAGAAGTGACATCACGCCAGCAAGGGCAAAGCATTGCACAAAAACAGAAAGTACATTTTTCGAACGAACAAGACCGCCATAGAAAAGCGCCAAACCCGGCAAAGTCATAAAAAGCACTAATGCCGTGGCAACGATCATCCACGCTGTATCAGCGCCACTGATCACATCCATAGTTTTTCTCCCTGTGGTTCTGTCAGCCTCAAGCTGACAACTAGTATTCCCCGCCTCCCTCACACACCTCACCACCGGACACAACCAGTGGCTTTGGCTTATGACGGACCGCCCGACGGGCATTTGCATCACGAAGTTGCTCCACCGCAACTTCAATATCCATAGCTCCTAGATCACCATCGATCCGGTCGCGCAGACTCACCGTTCCAGCTGCCTCGTCTCGT
>JBDOMS010000639.1:0-9736 GCA_039831735.1 Pirellulales bacterium | reverse complement strand
TTCAGGACTTTTCACCTCCAGATTTGACAAACCCCTTTTTTCTTTCTCTGGTACTACCGATGCCTCACTCTCCTTAAGGACAGCACTCTTTTCATTACCCTTAAGCGGAGCAACTGCCTTAGGGTTTATTGGGGATTCCGCTTGACTTCTTCTGTCTTCTGAATCAACTTTTTTTTGCTCCGCTCCAGGTTGTCCTTGAAGGTTGACATGAGCTGTAAAACGCTTTGTCTCTCCTAAAACTTTCCATACGAGAACACCCCCCGACAAGACCAATAAAAGGAAGGCAAGCAATGCGAATGACCAGGTAGGCACCCGTTTATAATTTTTTTTCCATTCGTTCCCCTGTAGAGGAACCACTTTCTGAATTGATTCGGCCAAGTGTGGCGCTGATCCAATAGCCGCCTGAACAATAGCCGCGTTTTCTTTGGCCTCTGCTTTTTCTTGCCTATTGAACTCAGATGCCAACTCATGGTGAATTTTCTGTTTGAGTTGTTCGTATTCACCTTTTTTCAATTTCTCTAAAACATGTACGTCCTGGAGAATCTGAGCAAGTATTTCATGGCATGCCGCCACCTCCGAAAGATGTATATCTGACTGCAGGCAAATTTTCTCGAAATTTGCAATTTTGTCTGTTCTTAGCGTGTTATCGAGAAACTCTGCAACAGAATTTGGATCATTCGCCAAACCACGTCCATTAACCTTTGGTGACGACATTCCCGCCCGTGATATAACGTAACGAACTCTCTTTTCAAGATTTTCTGCTACCGCATTTTCACGAATCTGCTGCTCAATATCGTCACAAGATGAGTTTGGAAGAATTCCATCACGATGCGCTAATAGTGTGCGGAGAGTAAGTCGCATGGCTGTCAAGAAAAATGAGAAGGCACTCTAAGCAATACACAAGGACTACTAATTTATTAGTGACATAAAAACTTTTTTTTCGTAGAAAAAACCACTTATTCGAAGAAAAAATGTGGTTATTGACCCAAATTCCTGTGGAATGCGTATAAATTAAGGGAAAACGCATACTCATGGAAAACAAGATGCTGGCAATGTCGAGTCATCGTAAAAGGGCGATTTTTAGAGAAGCCTCCGGGTATATAGAACTCGGAGAACTGCTTGTGCTTCCTGATAAACCTGTCCCTGAACATGCCAAAAAACTGCTTCGACGTGGCTTGCGTGCACTTGAAAAACTTCCCGAGCCATCCCGGTTGCGTCCAAATGCCCAACTTCTCTATGGAGAGGCTTTGCGTTGCCTAGGACGCTTCGAAGATGCTCTTGTGCCATACACTACCGTTATTGAAGCACAACCGAAACAGGTAGAAGCGTGGTTAGGAATAGGGTGGTGCCTCAAAAGAACAGGGCGTCTTCACGATGCCATACGATTCTTAAAAAAAGGTTTGATGGCCTCGCCGAAACAACCAGTTTTATTTTACAATCTGGCCTGTTATTACTCTCTTGGCGGAAATGTAAATGCTGCTATCGAACATCTCACCCAAGCCATTGTACTTGATGATCGCTTTCGCGGCCTCACTCAACTTGAGCCCGACTTTGATCCTATTCGTAAAGACCCGCGTTTCCAAGCTGCTACGCACATTTCGACATAGCTTGTCTATGCACATACATTCCTGAGGCCATCAGATGACAAGTTCGGCTCTTCAGGAAATAGTAGCTCTTTTAGGAAGCCCAGCGGCTGGCAACCCCGCACAATACCTTTTTGAGAGAGCACTCAATTCAGTTGATCTCGATTGGAGATTTCTCACCCTTGATGTTGAAGGTCCTCGATTAGGTGATGCCCTCGCCGGTATCGAAGCACTTGGTTTTCGTGGCTGTTTGCTTGCTCAACCGCTCCAAGAAGCAGCACTTCAATGCATCGAGAATACTACCCCCTCTGCACGTTTCTCTGGAGGAGTGAGCAACATCACTCGCTCACCTGATGGTCTTGTTGGTCACATGACAGAAGGACGAGGGATCATTGAAGCACTACGGCACCACGTTGATCCTGCCAGTCAGAATATTCTTATCTTTGGAGGTAATACGGTCGCGAAAGCCACTGCTTTGGAACTTATCCTGGCCGGGTGTCCCAAGATCACACTTTGTGATTCCAATGGTGAGCACGTGCGCTCTGTTGTGACATCACTGAATGAGTTGGGGGCTAATCACGCATCTTCTCTTGAGTGGGAATCTATTATTGAAATTCCAGCGGAGATTGACATTGTCATATCCACTCTTTCATCAGAGGCTTTTGCCGATGACGTCAAAGGTTTTCGCAAAGAGCTCATCGTGGCTGATACCGCTCTAAGCACTGATGCATCTTTACTCCTAAAATCTGGTGCTGAAACCGGCAGTTGTGTTGTTAATGGACTTGAGATCTACGCCGAGAAGACAGCTATTGACTTCCAAACATGGACAAACCTTTTACCGGATATTGATATGCTTCGAGAAGCACTCGATGAATTCCTCGATGCTTAACGTCTTTGTAGTCCGAATATTAGTAAGCTTTTTCTGTCCGCTCTATCTTCTTGAGAAGGGCACTTGCGCTAGATCGAACCTCGTTGACGTCATCGGTCTGGAGAACTCTAATTTGATCTACAATGGCTCCTGGCAGAGGTGATTGAGCAGTATCTACCAACATAGCCAAACCTCTGAGGGCATTTATCACGACAAGTGCTCGCTTATATTTCTCGGATTGAACAACAGGACTGTCGGTCTGATTCGATGAAGATGGGTTCTTTAGGGATAACATTTCGGCCAACGTGTCAAGTGATTCATCTCGGCCTAACCGGGCAAGACCCAATGCCGCATTAAATCGGACATCGTCATTATCATCTAGATTGAGTTGTGTCAGTGTTTTCTCAGCCGTTTCACCACCTACAACGCCCAACGTAAAAGCACACGCTCCCCGCAACGAGTCGTTCTCAGACGCTGTAGCCTCAACAACTGCAGATACAATTTCTGAATGGACATCAGTCTCCGCATCGGTCTTTCTAAGATTAGAGTCAAGCACCGCGAGTGCTTCAACGGCTGCTTGGGCCGTCTGTGGATCACTGATGCGTTTAGCTTGTGTGATGAGAGGGAGAACCGCACTTGGAACAACAAACTCACCGAGGGCTCGGCAAAGGTACAGTTTTAACGTCTGGGATTGTTCACTCAATCGCCCTCTTTCAACCTCTTCCGAAAGTATCCTACCCAATTCCGATGCAAGGGCTTCATCATTCTTGAGGATCGCTCCACGAGGACCACGAAGTTCATTTGCAAGGTTCAAAGCAGCCTGCCAACGCCCCTCATTACTTCTACGGAGTGTACGTACATACGCTTGAGGATCATTTCCGAGATGAGCAAGCCAATGAAATGCCAGCCAAACGCACACAATGATGGATACAATAATAGCCGGCACGAGAAACAACTGGACAAGAAATCCAGCACTTGGCGGCTCAACGGGCGGAAGATTTTCTTTTTTTGACATCTCTGTATTCATATCAAGAAGTGTAGAATGACATAGTTTTGAGTCAACGATTACGGAATACATATTTGGATTTATTTCCGATAGAAAATGTGCCCAAAAAAGACCTTCTGGCTGAATACCGAACTTTCTTCGACTGAAGAACAACTAGCCCTAGACGAAGTACTTCTTAATCAGAGCCATAACGGTCATTTTCAGGGCGTTACAGTTCGAGCCTGGATGCCAACCGAACCTGTTGTCATCCTTGGATCCTCGAGTTGCCTACAGGAGGAAGTTGATGTCCAAGCCTGCAAGGATGCTGGGGCAAACATTCTTCGCAGACCCAGTGGAGGGGCGACAGTCGTGATCGGCCCTGGCTGTCTGATGTGGTCTGTTATCACACACTATTCATTCACTACTCCTGGGATCAAGGAAATTCATTCGTCAATGCTCGATCCACTTTGTAAAACTCTATCAGTCCGATCACAGCATCAGGTGATACGCCGGGGTCTCAGCGACTTGGCCATTCAGGTTTCCAACGATGAGCGAAAGGTTTCAGGAAATTCCCTACGAGTACGACGACAAAGCGTGCTCTACCATGGCACACTCCTTGATGCATTTGACCTCCCGCTCATTTCCAGAGTGCTAAAATACCCTCCTCGCGAACCTGACTACCGTAATCATCGTTCCCATGAAGCCTTCTTGAGTAATCTCGATATTGGTCAAGGTGTTCTAATCGATGCTATTCAAGAAGCCTTCGCGGTAGATCAAACGATAACGAGGTTTCCAAAACATGAGGTTTCACAGTTAGTTCAGAATCGATATGCAAACCCATCGTGGATTTACCGAATTTAGGAAAATCCTACGCAAAGCTACAGCCTGCGGAAGTGAGGCAATATGGCGAAATAATGCCGGAAGTATGGGTAGGGGAGATTACCAATATCAACGTGATTCGATCATTTCTTTCTGGTCGATTCTATTTTTTGGCGGACGGATGGGGCGTCAGAAATATTCTGACAAAACAGCCTTTCGCGAAAGGCAAATCGTCGGTACGTTTCTGCCCCGTTCGACAGGAAGTCGTTCGTTCGATGCAACAGGAGGTTGCCTGCCATGCGCATGCATATGCACGCTGAGGATGTTCGCGATTTAGTCACCCGACATTTTATCGATCTCGGAGCAGATGCGATTGATGTAGCTGACGTTCAAGAAAATATTCGAATCGATCAGGGACGATGCGTAGCTCGTTGCTATCGGATTAATGAGATGTTTGCTATGTGGCTTATCGATGTGGGTGTCCTGCAATTCTATGATGCTGATGGAGACATGCTTCAAACCATCAATCTATTCACTGAATTACAACCTCATCGAGCCGCTGCCTAGCAGATCAAAACTTTTTGGGTGGAACAATATTCAAAGGATCATGCGCTAGGGGAGCGCACCGATGCCAGTAGCTGTTCATACATCACATCGACTCTCAATCGTCATTCCAGTGACCGTTGATTCTTTGAATCTAGAAGACACTCTGGTTAGCGTCTTGGAGAATCGACCGAAGCATTCTGAAATCATTGTAGTCTTATCAAAACCATACTCTGATCCATGGAATATTCGTGACGAGGTTCGATTTGTACAGGCTCCATCTGATGCATCACATGTATCGTGTATTAACGTTGGTATTGCAGCGAGTGAAGCTCCCTTCATCCATGTTCTTTCAGCCGGTTGGCGAGCCACTCCCGGTTGGTCTGAAAAGCCTATCGCTCAACTCGCATCTGGACGTGTTGGAGCTGTCGTACCGGTGATCAAAAGCAAGCGTGGACTTATTTCAACAGGTATACGGTTTGGAACTGGAGGGCACAGGCAACTTCATGCTGCGAAACCAATGTCTCCACATCTGGAAGTCGGCTTTTGGAGAGCAGATATCCTTGAGATGGTTGGGCGTGGGTTTTCCGTAGCATGTGGTGATGAATATGCCGATGCCGATATGGCGGTCTCTCTTAGCCGCATGCGTTGCCCTGTCGCCGTTGATTTTTCTTCACACGTCGAGTGTGTGAATGCTAAAAAACCATCGAATGCATTTTTGTCAGGCTTATACTCGGAACGCCTATTCTGGCGTTCACTTGCTGGAGGATCGCTTCTGAGTGCCTTACCGATGCATGCCTATGAAATCATTCGTCACACCTTGTGTCGAGCGCCTCTTGGCTCCATTCCTGCTCTCACAGGTCGCTTGGTTGGACTTCTCCAATTCGGTTCTTATCGACAACGGTATGAACAATTGAAGCTTCTCATGGAGATGACAGACCACCCCAATAAAAATACAATTCGTTTTGATGGACCACACGATCTACTCCACCCATCAAAGCAAACATCGTCTCCTATTTCGTGTGATTCTCCCGAGCTTCTTCGCCGATCTGCATAAAGATGCACTGACGCATGCAACACTCACGCTCGCTTGTTAAGCTAAGATCTCTGCTCCCGTAGCTCAATTGGATAGAGCGTCAGCCTCCGGAGCTGAAGGTTACAGGTTCGATCCCTGTCGGGAGTATCTACTTTGAACTATTGATGCTGGTTGCATAATAAAGTTGTTCCTCATGGAATATTACAGTCGTTGCATACCACGGGGCCTCCGATCAAATGGAAAACAGAATTAATACGATGGTACGTTCGAGTTCCAGCATTCTTGTTCTACTTGCGTGCATGTATAGCGTTGCACCTATCATCACAGCAGCTTCTCCCTCTGAGTCACCGAATGTCATTATTCTGTTTGTTGATGATCAAGGGTACTATGATCTTGGCTGTTACGGTGCAACGGAAGTCGAAACACCTCATATCGATGCCATGGCCCAGGAGGGCATGCTCTTCACCGATTATTACGCTGCTGCACCGATCTGCAGTCCTTCACGAGCCGGCTTACTAACGGGTTGTTATCCACGTCGCGTAGGGAATCACATCTGGGTCCATCGAGCGGATTCAACAACCGGCATTCATCCAAATGAGCTCACACTCGCGGAACTCTTTCAGGAAAATGGTTATGCCACTGCCTGTATCGGGAAGTGGCATCTCGGTTTTGCAGATCCGTTCCTTCCAAAGAATCAAGGATTTGATGAATACTTTGGGTTGCTTCACAACCTGGATCCGGTTGAGGTGGTCTACTTTGGCGACCAAGGCGTACCACTCTTAAGAAATAATACGATTATCAAACGACCAGCCGATCCATCAGAGTTGACACAGGCGTATACCGATGAGGCAATCACGTTTATCCAGAAGAATAAAGATCACCCATTTTTTCTCTATCTTCCACACACAATGCTTCATAAACCAATTGGTGTAAGTGAGCCATTTCGAGGGAGCTCAAAGTGGGGAGAGTATGGGGATGCTATTCAGGAACTCGATGCCAATGTTGGCCGTATCTTTGATGTCCTGAAAAAGCTTCGAATTCATGACAAAACTATCGTCGTGTACGCCTCTGATAATGGACGCGGGCCAGGGCGAACGTCTGAACAAAAGATACAAGGCCGAAAGCTTTCGACGTATGAGGGTGGGATTCGAGTTCCAGCCATTGCCTGGGGTCCTGGTGTTGGCCTGCAAACAGGCGCACGTTCGAATGCGGTTGTGCGAGCAATGGACTGGTACCCAACCCTCGCAACACTTGCAGGCATCACCGTTCCGGAAGGTCGTGTCATTGATGGTCGCGACATCACCTCACTCCTCAAGGGTGATACATCAGTTGTTCCTGCTGCCGGTATGAAAAAAACATTAAATGCAGCCGTGCCCTTGCGAAGACGGTGGGAGCCACCCGAAGAATGGTCCAAACTAATCAAACGACATGAGTTTAATGACGCATTCTTTTACCATGGCAGTGAGGGCGCACTTGCCGCTGTTCGCTGGAAGAACTGGAAACTTCAGCTTTCTCCATCATTGCAGCTTTATAACCTCGACAATGATCCGGGAGAGACAACGCCTGTTCGCAATGCCGAGATTGCACGCAAACTCCGCGGGATGGTGATTCTGTTTCAGGAAGAGATGCGAACCGATGCCCGGCCAGCAGGTGAAGTGAACACGTCAGCGGCTAATGGAAAGACAACCATTTCAAAGTCGACAAGCGACAATCTTAATGCTGTTCGTGGAGTCACCTACGCACAGTATGGTGATCGAACACTTGAGATGGATATGTATCGTCCACAAGATGCTTGGGGCCTGTTGCCTGCAATCATCTGCATTCATGGAGGTGGCTGGGCAAACGGAAGCCGCGAGAGTCATGGAACAATAGCCCAGGCGCTCGCACACCGAGGATATGTTGCTGCAACCATCTCTTATCGGCTGAGTGGTGAAGCGGCGTTTCCCGCGCAGATCCATGACTGCAAAGCTGCTGTTCGGTTTCTACGAGCACATGCGGATGACTATGGCATCGATGCCGAGCATATCGGCGCAATCGGCCTTTCTGCGGGTGGGCACCTTACCGCGTTGCTTGCAACATCCGGTGATGTCGCAGAGCTTGAAGGCAGTGGTGGCAATCCAGAGGTAAGTAGCATTATTCAGGCAGCGATACCCATGGGTGCGCAAACTGACTTTCTTTCAGAACGAACTCGAGTCGTTTCAGCCTCAGACCCAAAAGGCCGTATCTGGCAACAATTTCTTGGTGGCACACAGGAGGAGTGTCCGACAGTCTACGCGGATGCGTCTCCATTGACGCATCTTGATGAGGCAGATCCTCCATGCTGGTTTATCACTGGAGAACATGATGATCCGAGCACTCATGCCAAAGTGTTTCGTGAGCAGATGAAAAAACATGGCATAGCTTCAGGACTCACTGTGATTAAGGACGCACCGCACGGCTTCATCGGAAAGCAGATCTGGTTTGATCAGATGTTGGAGATTGCTGACTGTTTTTTCAAAGAAAACTTTACGACGCAGGATTGATGCCAATTCTCATGGCCTGCTTTATAGTCTGACGCAATGGAAAAACTTTTTGAGAAACGTTTCGTGATTGCGTTCAGTTCAAATAGAAACAGTTCTTTGACACGGGCTCCGATCAGGAATCCCCTGGTGGTCCCGCACCAATATCATTTTGTTGAGGCTGAAAACTCAAAAGAGTTTGATCCTGCCGCACTGATCTCTGCCTGTTCCTGACTCTCCAAATTATACTTTGACGGCAATACATTTCGTCGATCGATGATTGGAGCTTCGCCTTCCATTGGCACAACTTCCACTTCCTCGTACATGTAGATCTCAACACGATACGTTCCCTCGGGAACTTGCCCAGAAAAAGAACCGTCTTTCACTTCCAAAATAGTTGATGCCCTTCCCGGACGAGCAAAGGCGACCTCTCCTTCGGGCATTGGCTTATCATCGAGCGTCACTGATCCACTTACTGTGCCCGTGGGCTCTTCCGGCTTGCCACCACACCCAAGGATCATTCCAGTGATTACGACAAGGGAAAAATATCTACCGTAATTCATCACAAAACTTTCTAGCAGTTATACATCATGGAGTAGCTACGATTTCTGTCGCAGCTACCCCATGAAAGAAAAATAAAAGGTTCTCTTATAATCCTGAAATAGCCTGTCCATCATCTTTGATGCATAGTTTTCCAAGCGTGTCGAGTTCCAGGTTCTCACTGAGGAATATCACTGAGCCATCAAGATTCATGGCATGCGTGCCGCCGGGGTGCATTGAATTCAATGGAACATTTGTTGCACCGTTATTGCACACGCCGTGTTGACCGCAGTTGTCAGTAAACGGACCTTCTTCATTGATATTATAGCGAACAGCAGTCAAACCAAATGTCCGCGTATTGTTATATCCATTCCAATTTTGATTGGATCTATTGGTACCAATAAGAATTCCATGCCTTGATGTTGAACTCCAGTACTGCTTGTTGGTGCCAATAAGCACACGACCAGATTGCTCACCAATGCAGATGGTCTTTGATGTTCCGTCGAGGGCTACAACAAGATCATCCGTATTATTCGGAACAAGTGAGCCATTACGTACTTTGTGACCACCACAGCAACAACCACCGCACGACGCTGAGTTATCTTGCTGACCGGTATAGCCTGTAGGCCAGAGTGCATCAGTTGCACCAAGAATTCCTGTATAAGAACTTCCCATGTGCTGCTTACCATTACTGGTACCGGTAAACTTTGGCATTGTTGTTGAAGGACAGCGATACGTATCAATCATCACCTGATGCAACGCAGTTGCATTTGTAGCATTGCCCCAACCAAGCCCCGTGTTAGGCGTAAGATCAAGTTGATCATGAATGGTGTTGAGTTCCATGTACGGCATAATGAGAATATG
>JBDOMS010000295.1:1343-9744 GCA_039831735.1 Pirellulales bacterium | reverse complement strand
TCTCGAACCACTCAATCTTGACTATACGATTCGGGATGAGGTGCTCAAGGTAACAAGTCCAAGGATTGCCAAGGGGCAGGTATACAGTGTTTCATATCAGGTGGCAGATCTCGTTGTCCCGATTCCTAATTTTTCATCCGACGGTCTGGGAATAACGGGAGCTCTCCGGGAAGGGTATTCACGCATCTCAAGCCCTCAGGCTGGATTATCCGTGCAAACAGGACCAGCTCCTGCTGGTGTAAACGCTCTTCGAAATGTGAGTAACCAATCTGTTGACCCGAATGCACTGTCACAATTTCAAGGGGGATTACCTGCTGCTGCACCAGCCATGGGATCAGGATCAGTTCCATCTATCCCGTTTGGACCAGCTTCGGCAGGTGGAGGTCAGGCAGATTTCACTCAATTGATGAACCTGATCCAGGAAACCATTGCACCAACAACATGGGCTGCAGTTGGTGGCCCCGGTACGATGAGTCCGTTTACAACAAATCTCAGCCTCGTGGTCAGTCAGACACAAGATGTGCATGACCAAATCGCAGATCTTCTTGATCAGCTTCGTCGTCTTCAAGATCTTCAGGTGACTATCGAAGTACGATTCATATCACTGAACGATACCTTTTTTGAGCGGATTGGTGTCGATTTTGATTTCAATATTCAATCCGGCGTAAGTGATCCATTGAATATGACTGCTGTACCAACACAACAAAATGGATCGATCTATCCCAGTCAACTTGGACTTACCCCGCAACCAGGAGGGCCATCACAGTTGATCGGTCTCGACAATACGGGGAATCCTGGCGTTGCTATGTCTCCCGGCGGAGGACAGGGTGGTCAACAAGGGGGTGGAGGGCAGATCAATCAGGGAGGATCGCAACAAGGTGGGAATCAAGGGGTAGCCAATCAGGTGGGGAATCAGGGAAACAGCATTGCTAACGCATTGCCGAGCTTCTTTTCGATACCGTTTCGACAGAATAGTTTTGGAGTGGGCGGTGTCCCATCGCTGCCAGGTTTACCAGATCCGACGACATCTGCGGCAAATTTTGGATTTGCGATACTTTCAGATATTGAAGCATATTTTCTCATTCAAGCGGCACAGGGAAATACTCGAAGCAATGTTATGCAGGCTCCAAAAGTAACACTCTTCAATGGGCAAAATGCATTTATTTCAGACACCCGCCAGCGACCATTTGTCACAAGTGTTGTTCCAGTCGTTGGAGATTTTGCAGCTGCTCAACAGCCTGTTATTACAGTGCTGTCAGAAGGGACGGCGGTCAATGTTCAAGCTGTGGTATCAAATGACAGACGCTTTGTCCGACTGACACTGGTTCCTTTTTTTGCCACTATTGGGAAAGTTGAAGAGTTCCAGTTTGAAGGCTCACGTTCGACACGATCGAAAAGCACCGATGAAAAATCTGGCCTTACTGGGGACACCGGTGGGATCGTCGATGTCGAGGCTGGAATTGATACAAATCAGCGAAATGAGCAGGAGCGAGCTGTTCTAACGAATGGTACAACGATTCAGCAGCCTGAATTTCTATTTACGACAGTCACAACAACGGTCAGTGTTCCTGATGGTGGCACTGTTTTGTTAGGCGGAATCAAGCGTCTTCGCGAGGGACGCAACGAATTTGGTGTCCCAATTCTTAGCAAAATCCCCTACATCAATAGACTTTTCAAAAATGTTGGTATTGGTCGTACAACAGACTCACTCATGCTCATGGTGACGCCGAGAATCATTATTCAGGAAGAGGAGGAGGAAAAACTTCTCGGATCAGAAAGGCCATAAAATGAGATTCTGGCTTTTCTCTGGGGCAATGCTTGGTGGCATTGGAGTCACAGCAGGGTCCTTTGGAGCTCATGGTTTGTCTTCAATTCTCGAAGCAAACGGTCAGGCAAGCAATTGGGAAACATCCGTGCGTTATTGCCTTTTCCATGCCATTGTGATTCTGATTGTGGCTCTTCTATGCGGATTATCACAAGCACGTCGGTGCCGTCGAAGCCTTCATATGGCGGGTTATTGTTTTCTTGTGGGAACCATCATTTTTAGTGGTTCTCTTGGAGTACTTTCACTCACCAACGTCAGGCAACTTGGAGCCATCGTTCCCATTGGAGGATTTCTTTTGATCGTTGGCTGGATATGTCTTGCGAGAAGTGCCTTGAGGCTTCAGCAAGAATCATAAGACTACGAACGTCGTATCATTTGAACAGGTCGTCATCACCAAAGGGATCATCTATTTTTTTCGGAGGGTCTGGGGCTGGATCTTCTGTGAAGGGATCATCGACCATTTCTGCTGGCTTCTGATCATCTACATTCTTTTCATCAGGTGACCTTGGAGGTGGTTCCGGCTGGATCTCTTCAGTTGGTGATGGTGCCGATTTGTCTGGAGCTGCAAGCGTGGGAAGATTATCTGGACGCTTTTGTCGTTGCACATCAGGTCGGGCAGCCTCAACCTGTGAGTAATGTCGGATAATCGCAGCACGTTGCTGAGAGAACATTTTTATGCGAGCTTGCCTGCGATATTTTTCAAGGATGAGACGAGGCTCTCCTTGAATCCTTTCAAGTGATCGTCCAACTGGCCAGTTTCCCCGACCGGCAGCTTCCGCATCAGCACCTGCTTGAAAATCAGCATTTGCGTCATCGGGTCTCCCAAGCCTTAATGCTGAGAGTCCACGAAAATAGAAGGATCGGGGGTCTTGTGCTCCTGCTTCAATCGCATTTGTGAGTTCGTCATAACTGCGTTGAAAGTCACCTGAATGGTATGCGTGCACGCCTTTTCCATACGCAGAAGCAAGAATGGCATTGTCTTGTCCCAGAGTGCGTTCGTTCATCACGAAAACAATGACTGCGCAACTCACAATACTGAAAAACGGATTGAAGATGAACTTCCACATAATGTTGCTCCTTCAGGACATATCGGCAGAATAGGCGTAACGACGCGGCGACATCACTTATAAGCGTCAAAACTTTCCGGAAGCCCTAAAGTTATAGCCGTATATTTTGCCCAAGTTCAACTGCCCCCCGAGATAACGCATGTCGTCGGAAATCGTGTTCGCGGAGAAAAACAGAAGGGCGAGTGAGCTGAAATACTAATGTTTCCGTTGGCCATCCAAAGCACGTCAGCAGTGCATCAAATGTCGAAGGAAAACACGTTCCCTTCAACTCAACAAACAGCACCTTGTTATTCTGTTCAAAGATATTCCCGTCTATTTGCCAGGAGTGAGAGTGGTGCTTGTTTGACCAGAGAAATGATCCATCAAGTTCCACAAACATTCGATCTAACTGTGACAGCCTCTCAACAGCATTGTCAAAGGTAACATTCAACGGTCGAGATAATGAGAGTTGAGGAATCTGAAGGACTGTCCATGTTCCCCAAGGATCTTGAAACCGGCTCTCTCTCTCGTATTCCGATGAAAACCCATGCAAAGAAATGTCAAATGAGTAGATGGATAAATCAATCATTCATCAGACTTTCTCGGGGGATGAATGCTTTCTTGCATCCACGTGACATAGTCAGAAGATGCCGCGCATTGAAGGAATACTATTTGTGGTGTGTCATAAGGATGGATATCTTCGAGTATAGCCTGACATGCATCCAATGCGTCTGGAAGCGTTTTGCAGCAGCATATAAATTCATCTACTATTTCTGTCCTTCCCTGCCATGTAAATATACTCGTGACAGGTCCTTCCACATGGATACAGGCTGCGACTTTTGCTTGAACCAAGCGGGTGCCACAGTCGACAGCTTCTTTTTTCGAGGGAAATGTTGTCCGTATTTCTACAAGTCGATTGTCTTCCGTGATTTTCTTAGGCGGCATCAATGATTCCCTTCTCATGTGTCACATCTCCTGAAGGTGTGACGGAGACAGGTCCAAGACGTGAATGGGAAAAAAAGGTGGGGTCCATCAAAGAGATCGTTTGCTGGCTGTGCATTGAATGAGTCGACGGAACAACAATGACTCGAGGGAACGTTTCCTGATGTGGTCGGTTCTGACGAATCGGGTGTATCTGCCCGAGACAAATGATATTCCTTTTCTCACTCACGTCCTGATTAGATGATAACGGTGGATGACCTAAGACCAGGAGGCGTTGATTAGAAGGGTTTGTTTTATTTTTTCTGGTTGAGTGTGATGTGCTGCACGAGGGTATCATCGGTAAAAAGTCATGAGGCATTTCATTCTTTGTGCTGCTGAACCAGGTAGCCAAAGCATTCGCAGCATCATAGCCAAATCTCATGTCAATTCCTGAAGAACACACTTGTGCGTACCAATGGCTGACACTGTTATGCCACGCGTCATGAATGCTCTTGTCACACGCAATGGAGAGTCCGTTCTCTCTGCCATATCGTTTCCACGATGTCATTTGGCCAGGGATTTCAAGCGGGGATATCGACGTGAGGAGACGACCTATTTGTTTGGTCGCACGTCCAAAAGGCAGTTCGTCATACAGCCATTGCGTGAAATGAAGAACAAGATCAATTGCAAGGCTTTCATAAAGAGTTGGGACACGATCATCAGTGAAGACTTTGACTGATCCACAAAGAGGATCAAACTCAGACCCATGTCGTACTACGGTGGTATCACTGGACCACTCATTACCAAAAAAGATTCCAAACCGCTCACTGATGGATGTGAGCCAAGGTCCCATGAGCATATGGTCTCGATCTCCCGCAAGACAAATTATTGAAACGGGCACCTTTATGTGAGATCCTGGAAGAGGTCTGCCTCGTTTATCAGCCGAAGGGACAGCGATGCCCTGCTGCGACAGTCGGACAAGCATCTTCAGTAATGCACGGCCATGAAGCACTGTCTGCATAAAGATTTGTTCTGCGACAACTTGTGTACGACTGTCATTATGCCATGGTCGCGATTTATTGCCCCAGGCAAGGCTTATCAGGCCATCTAATGTATCGCCAGCCAAGATGATCTTAATTGATTGAATGGGTTTGTAGTTTCCGCGTTGCCGAAACCCGGATCGCCACGCAGCCCGTCTAATCTCTTGGAAAAAATGATGGACAACAGATTGTGTTGGTCCACCACGAATGGTGCCGTCAGCGATGGCCCAATTAGCAGTAATGATGAGCATGCTGAATTCTCCTAGTTCATTCATCGTCGTCGAGGAACCATGCTCACCAGCTAAGGGTCATCGATTAGGGGTCATCGATTGCTTTCGTCATGCCCAATTGTGCAAATAGGAACGATTATGATGAGCACAATGAGCTCATCATTCATGGAGAAAGCGTCAGAAACGTCGTTGAGCAAGACGCTTTAGCGTCTCCGTCAAGTTCCGCGGACGTGACAACTGCTGTTGCCTCAGCAATGCCTTCGGTGGGCATTCGATAGGAGATTTCAAAGGTAGCATGCTGACTAGGAGAAATATTCTCGATTGAGTCAAATGTTATCGATGAACCATCTATTCTGACACTGGAGGGTCTTGGGTCTCCTGCTAATCGCGCTTGATCAGGAAGTGTGACAACTAGGCTTAAGTTATTTGCTGATGCTGTTCCGAGGTTCGAGATCGTGCATACAAGAGTCGTTATGCCATCTGAAAGAACAGGATCAGAAAGATCAGCCAATGATACATGCAAGCCAGACTCTTGAGGTGATTGTGGCCGAGGAGTCGTAGAGTGAATGGGGGAGCAAAACTCATCGGCTACCATAATGCCTCCAGACACACCACTCAATACAGACCGAACACATGATCGAGAGGGTGGAGAGTCATCATAATTATTTATCGGAGCTTCGCCTCGTAGGTTAAGCTGTCGTCGCAAGCTATCCCCCGGTTGAATAGAAGGTAATTCCCAAGACACCTTTGATGGGCCGAGGACATAACCATCTGAAGCCTCAAGAGGAGAGAAACAATCATCCCAGGAAAGGTCAAGAGTTGATTCGCCTGTTGCGACGTTTCCAGTGTTCGTTATGTTTGCAGAATACTCTGCTTTGCTGCCGGAAAGAATGTTATCGGGCCCCGTTAGCTCTAACTCTAAAGAGGGAATATTTGATGTGGAAGCATTGGGATCTGCGAGAGGAGTGGCTTCCATGGATGATGGAGGAGGGCTTGTAAATGCTGAGACATTGGGTTGGGATGATCCAGTGGGCTGGGTATCAGTCATTGGGGAAGGTGAATCCACAGCGGAAGAGGAATTCGTTGCGGCAGGAGAGGCTCCTGAGGGAGGAACAGTTGCAAATGGCCGTGAGTCTGCTGCCGGCGGGAGGCTACTCGTTGGTGCTGTTGGATTCTCTGAAGTTGTGTTTTCGCCATTCGTGGGTGTTGCAGATTCACTTGATGGTTGTGTGACGTTTGCGGTGACAGGCTTCACATCAACACATGCTGTTGCACCGCCCATGAATTTCTTTTCATGGTCGATTATCTCAACTCGATGGCAATGGCGGCCAGCCTGATTCAGAAAAAACTCAAGAGTGAGACGTCGAGAAGTACCGGCAGCCAGTTCAATTGCGCCTTGTTGTTCGATAGGACTTTTCGATACCTCATGGCGGAATCCTCCATCAAAATAGTCAACGACTCGTAGCTGTTGGAGACTTTGGCCTGAGCGATTCACAAGTTCAACTTCGAACGAAACCTTTTCTCCAATGCTTCCAGATAAGGGGCCATTTATAAGAACGGTCACAGGATCTTCAGAGTAAGCAAGAGTACCATGATTGAGTACAGCAGCCAGTAAAAAAACCATCCAGTTCTTGAAAAATGGTTGTTGCATGGTAATCGTCCAACAAAACCTGAAAGCCTTTTTAATTGTCTATGTCTTATGGTACCACGCCTAAATCATGAGTGACAGGTCAAACGTAATCTCATAGGACACAAAGTCTTTCAAGTGCTATTCATGAACATTATCCGATTCTTCACAGCAGGGTTCTGAATGAGTCTCTGTTGAAATTTCTCAACTGGAAAGTCTTGGATACAGTAAATCAATCAGTCATTCGGTGGCGAACAATATCTCCCTCCACCATGTAAATTACGTCCTCAGCAACATTGGTAGCCATGTCACCTATCCGCTCAATGTTTTTTGAAACAGAGTCGATGCGAAGAAGGGTCTCCATGGTCTCTGGAGAGTTTTTGACTGTTTTCATAACCATCGCATACACCTGCTGCCTTAAGTCATCTACGTGATCATCTTTCTCACACACTGTTCGAGCCAGTGCCGGGTCACCTCGTACGACAGAGTCAAGGCAATCTCGAACCATCTCCTGCGCATGTGTGGCCATTACGTAAATCTCATTTGGTAGTGGAAACGAAGGATTGGCGGCAATGTGAGGCACACGTTTTGCGATATTTTTTGCCAAGTCTCCCATACGCTCGAGGTCGTTGTTTATTTTGAGCAGAGATACAACAAATCGTAGATCTGTTGCCACCGGTTGGTAGAGAGCCAATATTTTTAGGCACTCTTCCTCTACCTCGACTTCCATCCTGTCGATGTCGTCATCACTGTCCATGACTCGCTGTGCAAGTTGGGAATCTTCATTGCTCAGTGCCAGGATAGATTTGCCAATAGCTTCCTCAACAAGAGTGCCGAGATGAAGCACCTTTTCTCTCAGTTTTTCAAGTTGACGCTCAATATGATGGGGCATGATTTAGTGTACTGGATTATCCGAAGCGACCACTTACATATGACTCAGTTTCATGAAGCACCGGGTTTGTAAAAATATCTGTGGTAGGACCAAATTCCATAAGGCATCCAAGATAGAAAAAGGCGGTATAATCACTCGAACGACTGGCTTGTTGCATGTTATGTGTGACCATAAGCACTGAATAGTGTCCTCGAAGTTCTTGAATGAGGTCTTCAATTTTTCCGGCTGCAATTGGATCAAGCGCTGAGCATGGTTCATCAAGTAGGAGAATATCTGGATGTGCAGCAATGGCTCGGGCTATGCAAAGTCGCTGTTGCTGACCTCCAGATAGCCGCAGAGCATTTTCGTGAAGCCTGTCTTTTACTTCCTCCCACAAGGCAGCTCCACGAAGAGCGGACTCACACGCTTCTTCAAGAATCCCCCGATTATTTTCACCATCAATTCGAAGTGAATAAATGACGTTTTCGTAGATGCTCATGGGAAACGGATTGGGCTTTTGGAATACCATCCCCATTTTTTTGCGGAGTTCAACGACGTTTGTACCGGGATCGTAGATCGATGTTCCATCGAGGCGCATGTCACCCGTTATCCGAACATTTTCAATCACGTCGTTGAGTCGATTGACAGTTCGAAGCAGTGTGGATTTTCCACAGCCACTAGGCCCAATAAGAGAAGTTATACGTTTTGCAGGAATCGGCATTGTGATTCCATAGAGAACTTGCTTTGAGCCATACCATAAGTTGAGGCGATCAACTTCTAGAATGGGAGTTTTCTGAAAAACTTTGTCGTGTATCTCAGTTGGAGCCACCTGTCCTGAGGC
>JBDOMS010000295.1:0-1333 GCA_039831735.1 Pirellulales bacterium | reverse complement strand
GGCGATTGCCAAAAGCCTGTCTTGAGGCAGTTTGGGCTCACGGTTTTTTACAGATGAACTCATGGGCGTAGCTTTGCCTGAATGGATTGTGGAGATATACGACGTTGTATCTAAACGGATTCATGGATAGGGAGACGATTCATGCGACTTCTGATTACGATGGCAGTGATGTTCAGTGATGCAATAATGGTGACAAGGAGAAACATGATTGTGAAAACGATTGCCTCAGAGCCGTAGCTGTTCGAACCTTGAAAGCCAACATCATAAATCATGAATGCCAAATGCATGAACTCGCGTTCTGGATGAATATACGGAAATGTTCCATCAATGGGTAAATCAACTGCGAGTTTCTTTACACCAACCAGCATAAGCGGGGCAACTTCACCAGCAGCCCTTGCCATGGCAAGGATGATGCCAGTCAATATTCCAGGGAGAGCGCGAGGAAGAACAATTCTTCGAATTGTTTGCCATTTTGTTGCGCCGCACGCGTACGATCCATTCCGCATTGAATTGGGTACTGATGCAATAGCTTCCTCCGTAGAAATAATTACTACTGGCAGTGTGAGCAAGGCAAGCGTGAGAGATGCCCAGAGTAAACCGCCTGTCCCGAAGGTAGGCTGACCATCAGCAAGCAGGGCAGGCATGAAAAAAAGTTCATCGATACTTACTCCCAAGCTGTAGCAGAAAAAACCAAGTCCGAACGCCCCATACACAATACTTGGAACACCAGCGAGATTGTTGATGACGATTCTTATCGTTGTAGTAATCCAACCACGGGCGGCATATTCACGGAGATATAATGCAGCTATCACACCCAATGGAGCAACAATCAGAGTCATGATCAGGGTTAAGACCACGGTTCCCCAGATAGCTGGGAACACCCCTCCAGCGCTGTTAGCCTCTCGAGGATTAGCCAAAAGAAACTTTGTCCAACGCATCAAATAGACTTGTAGCTTCCCAAAAAATGAAAGGCGATTGGGCTGCCAAAGCTGGGCAATTGATTCCAAGGGAATGACATGCGTTGTACCGGAAGGTGATCGAAATTCGTATGACCATCCAATATATTCGGACCGTAGGCGTAGTATTTTTTTATCTAAATCATTGAGCTCTATCCCAATGCGCTTCGCTATCACCTGCTCTTGAGCGATTGCTTCTCGATAAAAACGACTTTTGTCCCCATGGTGAAGGTCAGCTTGCACAATTGCTAATCGAGCTGCCCTTAGCTGGCGTTGTAATTGACCTCGATCATTTTTCTCCATCGAAGAAATTTCATCAAGTTTGCGCTGTACCTTGGGATGTTGCTCTCGAAACATTTCGGATGCGGCTTCGGGAC
>JBDOMS010000663.1:0-9786 GCA_039831735.1 Pirellulales bacterium | reverse complement strand
TATTACTGAGCTTACTTTTGTAGCGCATTCACATCGTAAAGAGAAAATCCATAAGTACGGCCATATGCACCTTGATGACATTCTGGCGCGTCGGGATCAATTCAAGAATGAAATAATTATCGCCACCCATTTTTCTACTCGGTATACCGACGATCGTGTGCATAGAATCCTGAAGAAGAAAATTCCAGACATGTTAGGTGGTCGATTGCAGATCTGGCTTTAGGACTTTGTGCTGGTTTGGCAGAAGTTCCACGATTGATGTAATGCAATTGTTATTTGAAGTATCCATTTCCCATTAGACAGTTGCTCCCATGCTCAAGGAAAAAATTTCTCAGCAGACCTTTCCATACAGGCATGTGTATATCCATGTGCCATTCTGCCGTCATCGATGTGGGTACTGTGATTTTACGGTAGTAGCAGGACGTGATGATCTTGTTAGCCAATTCTTTTCAGCACTGTCGAAGGAACTGCAACGGGTCGGTGAGAGGCCCGTGCTTGATACATTATTTGTTGGTGGTGGGACTCCGTCTCATTTGGGTCCCAGTGGCATTTTTCGGCTTATTGAAATTATTCAAAAGCACTTTCAACTTGAATCCACGACAGAATGTACGATCGAAGCAAATCCACTTGATGTGACGCAAGAGTTTGTTTCTGCCGTGGTTGAGGCTGGTTTTACCCGTGTAAGTCTTGGCAGCCAATCACTTAATCCCTCTACGCTTAAGTCTCTTGATCGAGATCATGGGCCAGAGGATGTTGTGACCGCAGTGTCTCGACTCCTTGATTGTGGTATGTCGGTAAGTATTGATCTCATGGTAGCAGCCCCCGGGCAGACACTTCTTGAAGTTGAAAATGATTTGATTGGGATCGAACAACTCAATGTCCATCATGTTTCTGTCTACTGCCTCACATGGGAGAAGGGAACGGCGTTCGAGGTGGCAAGACAACGAGGAGAGCTATTGCCAACTGAAGAGAATGTGGAACGCAAGATGTTTGAGAGAGCTATTGAAAGGCTCCAATCAGCTGGATATGAGCATTATGAGATCAGTAACTTTGCTCAGCCGGGCTATCGTTGTCGACACAACGAAGCGTATTGGATGTGCCAGCCCTGGGAGGCTTTCGGACCAGGTGCAGCCCGATTTGACGGGCGGGTAAGAAAAACGAATCACAGAAGTACAACCACCTGGATAAAAAAGGTGTTAGCCGGTGAAGACGGTACCATGGAGGTTGATTCTATGACATCCGAAGAAGCAGCACGCGAGCGAATGATAGTAGGATTACGACGTCGTGATGGTATTGAGCGTCAATCTTTTTTTTCAGCTACCGGATTCGAAATGGATGCTCTTGCAGGAAAGGCCATCCGTCAATGGGTCGAAGCAGGCCTTGCTGAGGACAACGGATCAGATGTTCGATTGACCCATGAGGGCATGATTCTTTCAGATACCCTATGGCCTGATGTGTTGTAGGAATCCGTGGATGTCTGGGTTACTTCAACGACGCAGTAAGATCGAGAACTGCCTTTTTCCCATCAGCAAAATACATAAGCGTGTTATCAGCGACGAATAAAGGATTCGGGATGCCAGCAAATCCTGGCGATAGTGATCGTTTTACGACAACAACGGTACGTGCCTTGTCGACATCTAAAATGGGC
Organism: Pirellulales bacterium; assembly: GCA_039831735.1. GTDB lineage: Bacteria > Planctomycetota > Planctomycetia > Pirellulales > UBA1268 > CACORA01. The sequence continues at coordinate 8,138 of JBDOMS010000663.1, read as the reverse complement.
ATTCCAGCTATTGGACTGGAAGGATCTGTCCTTGCAGCAGGATTTACAACATCATTTGCGCCGATGACAATCGCAACGTCAGCCTCTGCAAACTCAGGATTAATATCGTCCATTTCACGTAGTTTCTCATAGGGAACATCAGCTTCTGCTAAGAGAACGTTCATGTGCCCTGGCATCCGGCCAGCTACTGGATGAATGGCATACTCGACATGTGTTCCACGTGCCTCAAGCGCATCAGCAAGTTCACGAACAGCATGTTGAGCTTGAGCAACAGCAAGTCCATAGCCCGGAACAATTACGACGCGATCGGCACCCTCCAAAACCATGGCAATTTCTTCAGCACCGGCACTCTTGATCTTACCATCATAAAAATCGTCTCCCCCAACCGAAACAGAGGTACCAAGCCCACCAAAAAGTACTCCTGTAAGTGAACGATTCATCGCTTTGCACATAATCGCTGTCAAAATGAGTCCCGAGGCTCCAACAAGTGACCCCGCGATAACAAGCACAGAGTTATCAATGACAAAACCAGCCGCAGCGGCAGCCAGACCTGAATAACTGTTCAAAAGACAGATCACCACAGGCATGTCGGCACCACCAATAGGTAATGTCAAAGTAATACCAAGGGCACTGCCGGTCATTACCAACAGCCAAAAGAAGATGGTATTCGATGGATTTGTACAAACTCCCCACCCAAGCAACGCAACTGTGGCAACGAGGGAGAGATTGATCCAGTGCCTCCGTGGGTCTGTCCAGGCCTTTTTGAATTGAGGCAACTCCTCGAGTTTCCCGAAAGCGACAAGACTGCCACAAAAGGTGACAGCCCCGATTAATCCGGTTAGTGCTGTGGCAATAGCAAATTGTGTCCATGGATTGAGTGCCACCGATGCAGCATTTGTATTTGGTCCAGTATCACAGAAGGCAAGGTTGCACGTACTTGTAAGTTCCGCCCCAGCAACGAGAACAGACGCTGCTCCACCGAAGCCGTTTAGGAGGGCAACCATCTGAGGCATTCCAGTCATTGGATATTTCAATGCCATGGTGGCTCCAATTGCTCCTCCGATCATTGCAGCCGTGCCTAACATCAAGAGGGGCCAGATGCCGTGGTCCGAGATACTTTGAATAATGGGTTGCTCGAAACAGGCTGCAATGATGGCAATAGCCATCCCTGTTGCTCCAAAAAATGTTCCTCGTACGGCTGTACGAGGACTGCTCATCAACTTGAAGGCCACAATGAAAAGCATTGCAGCAACGAGATAGGCAAGATTGATCCAAGCTTGGCTCGACATGTGCGACTACTTCTTTTTTGGGTTGAACATCTCAAGCATTCGATATGTGACGACAAATCCTCCAGCAACATTCACCATCGCTAGAATGACAGCCGCCAACCCCAGAAACGTGCTTGAATACGTTGAAAGGGCACCAGCAGCAACTATGGCTCCAACAGCAGTAATTCCTGAAATAGCATTTGATCCACTTGTCAGTGGCGTGTGGAGGCGTTGTGGTACTTTAGTGATGACCTCAAAACCAACCCACATAGCAAGGAGAAAGACAGTCAGCAAGCGAATAAAACGAGCAGCAGGATCCGGATCCTCGGTGAGTACTGCTTCTGCAAAAAGCATCGAAAACGGCATGAAAAAAGCTCCAAATCAAAAACGTGTATTTATTCCGTTACAGGTTGTTCTTGTTCGAGCGGAGGAAGTCCAGCGCGTTCCCGAACGTTTGGATGAACAACTTGGCCTTTGTACGTGACGAGAGTTTCTCGACAGATTTCATCATCAGAAGGAATCTCTGGCAGCCCATGGTCAACAAGATGCATGAGGAAGGTAGTAATATTTCGAGCATACAGTTGACTGGTATGGGTTGCCACATCTGCCGGTAGATTTGTTGGGCCAAGAATCGTTACTCCATCAACACATGCTGTTTCACCACATGATGTTGCCTCGCAGTTTCCTCCCCGTTCAGCAGCCATATCAACAATGACACTTCCTGGCTTCATCTGAGAGACCATTTCTGATGTGACAAGTGTTGGAGCCTTTCGACCAGGGATAAGTGCAGTGCAGATGACGACGTCACTTTCTGCAATCACTTTACCAAGCAAATTGCGCTGTTTCGTGTAAAAATCCTCATCCATTGCTTTCGCATAGCCACCAGCGGATTCACTCGAGCCAGTTTCAAGGTCAAGTTCAACAAACTTTGCACCAAGACTTTGAACCTGCTCCTTCACTGCTGGACGGACATCGTAAGCGCTTACTTGAGCGCCAAGCCGCTTCGCGGTTGCAATGGCTTGAAGGCCAGCGACCCCGGCACCAAGAATAAGAACTTTGGCAGGTTTTACAGTTCCTGCAGCGGTCGTCATCATCGGAAGGATTCGAGGTAAAGCAGAGGCCGCAAGAAGAACAGCTTTATAACCCGCAATATTGGCTTGACTCGACAAGACGTCCATCGACTGGGCACGAGTAATCCTTGGAACAAGCTCAAGAGAGAAAAGCGATACTCCGCGTTCAGCAGCTTCAACACAGACTTCGGGTGAGCCAAGTGGATCACATATTCCCACAACAACTTGATTATCTTGAAAGCGATCACGATCAGCTTGCCAGGCTTCTCCCGCAGCTGCTGCCGTCCGCACAGTCAAAATGCAGTCAGCACTAAACACGTCTTCATGAGAAACAATCGTTGCCCCTTCAGCCTGATAGTCGTCATCAGGGAAGCCAGCAGCAACTCCTGCCGACTCTTCAATAAACACTTCAAGCCCAGCTTTGATTAGAGTTTTTACAGAAGCGGGAACCAAAGCGACTCGGCGTTCTCCCGGAAACAACTCTTTAATAACGGCGACTTTCATCGATCAGCCTATGATCCTACTCAATGCCAAAATTGATTTTGTCAAGCTCTGCTGAGCATTACGAGATGATGCACCGTGCAATACGACAAGCTCACCTCGTGATTGAAATGGAATCAGTGTGTTCGGGGTTTCGGAATATCGCAACCATGAGCCTTTTTAAGCGTGAACGGGCCTATCATCCTCGTTATGCAGGCTGATGCCCGAAAGCCAACAAGGTCGCTTGCTGAAGGGGAATGTGATTGGTAACCTTCGGGGCTCAAGACCGTAGAGGATAATATGAAGACATATATGGCCAAACCTGGTGAAGTTGAGCAGCAGTGGCGACTTGTTGATGCCAACGGGAAAGTCATTGGGCGATTGGCTACCGACATCGCCAGAATACTTATGGGGAAGCATCGTCCAACGTACACTCCCCATGTTGATACCGGTGACTATGTTGTGGTTATCAATGCCGAAAAAGCAGAGTTCACTGGAAAAAAATGGGAACAGAAAGTCTATCGATGGTACACGGGATACAATGGTCTGCGCTCTGAGACTGCTGAACATCGTCGAGAGCGGCGACCGGAGTTGATTCTTCATGATGCCGTTCGACGTATGCTTCCCAAAAACCGTCTTGGACGAACAATGCTAGACAAACTGAAGATTTACTCTGGTGCAGAACATCCTCATCAAGCCCAGCATCCAGAACCGGCAGAGGTTGGTTAAGAAAACTCATTCAGCAATAGAAGGTTATAGTTTCATGGCAGCAACTGGATCAAATGCAGGCACAGACGTCTTAGCTACGGGCAGAAGAAAATCTGCGGTGGCCCGTGTGCGTCTTCGGGCAGGAACCGGAACTATTCAAATTAATGGTCGTGATCTTGAATCGTACTTTCCAACAGTGAAGGACCGAATGCTTGTTGCTGGTGCGCTTGAACAAGTGGGAAAGCAGTCGGATGTAAATATTAGCATTAGGGTTGATGGAGGAGGATCAACGGGGCAGGCCGGAGCATGCCGCTTGGGTATCGCACGGGCATTGAAACTGTTTGATTCAGAATTATCCGAACCGCTTCGTCATCATGGTTTACTTACCCGCGATGGACGAATGAAAGAAAGAAAGAAATACGGACTTCGTGGGGCTCGGCGTGGCACCCAGTTCAGTAAACGATAATCCTGCACATTTCCTTTTCTGGTTTGTTTTACACCGTTTTTGCCCCATAGCTGTTACATTCGCTACGACCGGTCGGAAATCTAGGCGTTTCTCTGAAATCTCTTATTTCGCCTTTTCCATCATCGAAGGCATACTACATAAGAAGGTATTCCGGCGATATTTGTTCTGGGGTAAAGCTATGTCAAAATCTACGTCCGTTCTTTTTATTGTGTGTGGTTTGTTGTTCTTCACCATACCAAATGACGGTTACTCTCAAGATGCATTGTCGAATGCAAGTTCGTCTCCCGAGGCATCTGTAAATATTCTTGATGCGGAAGCTCAGGGCTTGGTGGTGATCAAGTACATTGCGAATAATGCTCAGTCAGCTCAAATTGTCATTGAAAACAAAACGAAGAAACCCCTGACCCTACAACTGCCTGCAGCTTTTGCAGGTGTACCCATTCTTGCTCAGATGGGGATGGGTGGCATGGGCGGCATGGGTGGTGGCATGGGCGGCATGGGTGGTGGCGCTGGTGGCGGTCTTGGTGCTGCTGCGGCTCAGTCAACTGGTGGTGGTGGCATGGGTGGCATGCAAGGTGGCATGGGTGGCATGCAAGGTGGCATGGGTGGCATGCAAGGTGGCATGGGTGGCATGGGTGGCATGGGCGGCGGTATGTTCGCTATTCCTCCTGAGAAAGTGAAAGTGGTTCGGGTTGCTACCGTTTGTTTGGAATACGGAAAGCCTGAGCCAAATCAGAGAATGCCCTACAAATTAGTGGAAGTTACAAAAGTCTCTTCCAGCCCGCATCTATCTTCCATTCTTCAGGCGTTAGGGCGTGGTCAGATTTCTCAGAAAGTAGCGCAAGCTGCAGCGTGGCACATTACGGATGGACTTTCTTGGTCGCAACTCGCATCAGAAAAAATCGATCGAGCTGGTGGCTATCCAGATGAGCGATTCTTTAGTCCTGCGGAGCTCATGGCTGCTTATCGTGTGGTTGAATGGACAGACCACATGCTCAAAAAACAAAAAGGTGTCAGTCAAGCCGTAAAATCGTATTAGTCAAGAACGGCTTCTTTTTCGCAAGAGACGGTGTCTTCAGCAAAAGATTCCTCAAGAACCCAAGTTTTTAGAGGAAAAACTTGGGTAAAACTTGCATTAACTTCTGAAAAAATAAAATACTGGTATTCTCCTTTCGTGGGAACAAAAAAAGTTTTTATCGGTTCTCATTGTTTGTTGCCTTTTCGTTTCATTATTTTTTATAAATTTACGCAAAAATTTTGAGGGATGCTGTATGTCCTCTGAAAGTGGTTCTCCGAAGGCGGGTGATAGACCTCCCATTGGAGATGAAATCGTTGTTGAAGCTAGGAATCTTTCAAAAACGTATCGTGATTTCTGGGGCCGCAGTAAGAAGGTCGCGTTGAAGCCGCTCGATCTAGAGGTCCGTACTGGAGAGATATTCGGTCTGCTTGGTCCCAATGGTTCCGGGAAAACGACCACATTGAAGTTACTTCTTGGTCTTATCTTTCCCACGTCAGGTGAGGCCCTTATTTTCGGCCGAGATGCTACGGATGTTTCGAAAAACGAACGAATCGGTTACTTGCCAGAAGAATCATATCTCTACAAGTTTCTTGATGCCGAGGAAACGCTGGATTTTTATGGACGCCTTTTTGATATGCCGCCTGAAGAACGGAAGCGACGAGCGGATATGCTCATCGAAATGGTTGGTCTTGGGCGCGACAAGAAACGACAGTTAAAAGAGTATTCAAAAGGAATGACTCGCCGCATTGGCGTAGCACAAGCGCTGATTAATGACCCCGAGTTAGTAATGCTGGATGAGCCAACAAGTGGTCTTGATCCAATTGGGACTCGTGAGATGAAAGACCTCATTATTGATCTCAAGAATCGTGGGAAAACGGTCATTATGTGTTCCCATCTCTTGGCCGATGTTGAGGATGTATGTGATCGTATTGCTGTTCTGCATCAGGGAGAACTAAGGGAGTTGGGGCGAGTAGAAGATTTGTTGAAGGTGACAGATGTGACACAGATTCGTGCCACAGGTCTTTCGCAGGCTGCACGAGATGAGATTCAATCAGTCCTTCAGCGTCATGGTTCGGATAATATTGAGATCGGAAATCCACGAACTACCTTAGAAGATCTCTTTCTGGATGTGATTAGAGATACTCAGGCAAGACCTGGACGGCGGGCGCGCAGTGTTGACACGGAAGAGGCTGGTGAAAGGTAGTTCATTCCAATGGTGCTCGAACAGGAAATCCCATCATTCTCCGCGTGGATTGGCCCAGCTTTAGTCTGGTATTTTTTTGCTGCTGCAATGGTTCTTGTGTTTGGGGGGCTTGTGGCGTGGCTAGTGCAGTCGACGCTGTATGGTCCATTGACAGCCGGAGACAAGGTTTACCGAGGCCTTCTTGCGTTAGTGTTTGACCTTGCTGGAATGTCGCTCAGGCGTGTTTTGGCTTTGGCTCGTCTTGCTGTGCAGGAGTCACTGCGCCGAAATGTGCTTGTTGTATTGCCGTTATTTGCTATTTTGATTCTCTTTGCCGGTTGGTTTCTAGATCCATCGAGTACAAATCCGGGAAAACTCTATATCGGCTTTATCATTGCATCGACAAATCTTCTCGTTTGTCTCGTGGTGCTTGTTCTTTCTGTGTTTAGCCTTCCTGCAGATATCAAAGCAAAAGCTATTCAGACGGTCACAACGAAACCTGTCAGAACAGGTGAGATTGTCCTTGGTAGAATGCTTGGTTTCGCAGCGGTCGGAACAGTTCTTCTCGTCGCGATGGGGTCAGTCGGATGGGCTTTTATCGTGCGGAGCGTACATCATGTCCACTTGTTAACCTCTGAAGATCTGTTGGAAATCAGTGGAGAAGATGGCGGCGTGGTGAGTCTTGAAGGCCGAACCAGTCTGGAAAGAGTTCATCGTCATCGGGTCGTGCTTCCAGCGACAGGGGATGGTTACACGGAAAACGAGCAAGGGCACCGCCATCCAGTTCAGGGGCCATCAGGTTCTGGTGGGTCAGTGGAGTACGAGGTCGGTCCTCCAGAAGGAATTCTCGAAGCACGCCGGCCGCTTCGTGGTGTCTTGCGTTTCCTCGATCGAGAAGGTCGTCCGAGTACGAGTGGTATCAGTGTGGGAAACGAATGGTCTTACAGAGAATACATCGAAGGAGGGTCGCTTGCTTCAGCAATTTGGACTTTCTCTGGAATATCAGAACAACAGTTTCCCGACGGGTTGCCTTTGGAAATGCTTGTGCGTGTTTTTCGTACGTATCAAGGAAATATTGAGAAGGGCATTACAGGGAGTGTGCGTGTAAAGAATCCAGTGAGTGGATTGCAAAGCGATCCATTTTATTTCACGGCCAAAGAATACACGATTGATTCATTGTTTATACCGAGAAAGCTGATTGCTACTTCTGAGGATGGTGGCACCAGACAGGTGGATTTATTTGGGGATATGATTGCTGATGGACGTGTTGAGATCGTGCTTCAGTGTCTTGAGCCGGCTCAGTATTTTGGTGTGGCGCAAGCAGACTTCTATCTGCGTGCGGGCGAGGGGTCTTTTGCTGTCAACTATCTCAAAAGTTGTTTTGGTATTTGGTTTGCCATGCTTTTAGTGACTGCAATGGGAGTGATGTTTAGCACGTTTCTTGCTGGCCCCGTGGCGCTCCTGGCAACGTTGTCAGTAGTGATGGTGGGGCAATTCCGAGAGTATGTTTTCCGGCTCTTTGAAAGTCAGGTGACAGGAGATTTCTCAATTATTCCAGGGGGTGGTCCAATTGAGTCACTCGTGCGTATCGCAACGCAAGAAAGTATCACAGTAGAGTGGGAGGTTACTCCTGCTGCTCAATTTATTCAGACGTTGGACACTTTTCTTCTCGCACCAATGCGACTTGGCGCGACGCTTTTTCCATCGCTTGGATCTCTGGGGACAAGCAACTTTCTGGCTGGTGGATTTGATATTCCATTCGAGTTGCTTGTTGAAAATGGTTTTGAAACCTTCGGTTACTTGATTGCTTTTTTCCTTGTCGGTGCCATGTGCCTGAGGGCGAGAGAGGTTGCGTCATCATGAGTGATTCAGTCGTTCAGCGCAAAGGACAAGCAAAGACAGACCAAGGGAAAACTTGGCTTGGTCTTCGTCCGTCTACGCTTAT
>JBDOMS010000067.1:0-9828 GCA_039831735.1 Pirellulales bacterium | reverse complement strand
ACGCTTATGACCGTCCGTCGTCGTGGTGGAAAAGTTGTCGTGGTCAATCCAATTGTTGAGACAGGACTTGTTAATTTTTCTGTTCCCAGTGATCCATGGGCACTTTTTTTCGGTGCAGAAATTGCCAGTTCGTATGTGCAACCACATATTGGTGGTGACTTGGCAATGGTCTACGGAATGATGAAGCGATTGCGTGAGATGTGTTCAGAGCATCCTCTCAACGCGGTTGGTGAGCCTGTGGTGGATGAAGTATTTTTGGAGAAGCACACCAACGGATGGCAAGATTTAGCCACGCATCTTGATGCTCTCAGTTGGGAAGAGATCATTGAAAAATCTGGAGTGTCATGGGAACAAATTGATGCTATGACAAAGCAATATGCTGAGTCAGAGCGGGCCGTGTTTACCTGGACAATGGGAGTCACCCATCACCTGCACGGTGCAGCAACCGTTCAAGCGATTGCAAGCCTAGCCTTGATGCGACGTATGGTCGGTCGTCGTGGAGCTGGCCTTCAGCCTATTCGAGGTCATTCGAATGTTCAGGGGATGGGGACAGTTGGTGTTACACCGGCACTGAAGAAAGCACTTTTTGAAAGGCTTGAGGCGACATTTGGTGTCACACTGCCAACTTCAAAAGGGTATGACACACTTGAATGTCTTGAGGCGTCTGATGCAAACAAGATGCGTTTTGCCTGTTGCTTAGGTGGAAACCTGTGGGGAGCAAGTCCTGATGCTGCCTTTGCAGAACGAGCATTATCCAAAGTGGATACGGTTGTGTACTTGAGCACATCTCTGAACACAGGGCATGCTGGTGGCTTGGGTGGAAAAGAAACCATTATCCTGCCGGTGCTTGCTCGTGATGAAGAGCCGGAGCCATCCACTCAGGAAAGTATGTTTAGTTACATCCGTCTTTCTGATGGAGGATCGCCACGTCATGTTGGGCCGAGAGGCGAGGTAGATATTATTGCTGACATGGCCCGTCGTGTCTTAGGGGATCAAGGTCCTGTCGATTGGTCAGGAATGGCACATACAAGCACGATTCGTCAAACAATTGCTAAGATCGTTCCAGGTCTTGAGCAGATTCATGATATTGATGAAACCAAAAAAGAGTTTTCCATTCCTGGCCGGGCCATTGATCAACCTTCATTTCCAACAAAGGATGGCCGCGCAACGTTATTTGTGCACGACCTTCCAAAAGCCTCGTCGTCGTTGCAGTTGATGACGATCAGAAGTGAAGGCCAATTCAACACCGTGGTGTATGAAGAGGAAGATGTCTATCGGAATCAGACTCGTCGGGATGTGGTGCTGATTCATCCGAATGATATTGCTGTTCTTGGCCTCACAGATGGCGGATACTGCCGTGTTTCCAGTTCGGTCGGCGAAATGCGTCATCAGAGGGTTTCTGCCTTTGATCAAATTCGACCTGGCAATGTGGCAATGTATTACCCCGAGAGTAATGTGCTTGTTCCAAAATCAGCTGATCCACTTTCACGGACTCCAGCGTACAAAAGTATTCCTGTTGAGATTGCAGTCGACGAGCCTGCTGGAGGGCAGGCCTCGCTTCTCCAGCCTGAGCCGGTTGGTGCCGGTACACCGCGCGACAAAATGAAGCAGTGCGGATGACATGTTCGTGTCAGTCATGCTGGAGGCATGTCAGGAGTCCATCGAGCCAGACGCTTAGTCAAAGAGGGTGGGCTGATTGCTTTTTGTTTTTTCGGATCGAGTTTTTGTAGCGGTTTCACTTCGTGATTCAAAACCCAAAAGAAGATCACGAGCTCGCTCGATCACCTGTGTTGGAACACCTGCAAGTCGTGCAACATGGACTCCCCAGCTTTTATCAGCTGCTCCGGGTGCCACCTGATGGAGAAAAATGAGTTGATCGTGATGCTGCTGGACAAGGACTTGCACATTTCCAACACCTGGCAATGCTTCCAGTGCAGCAAGTTGGAGGTAATGTGTTGCAAATAATGTTCTGCATCCAATGTGACCCTGCAGATGCTCGACGACGGCCTGCGCAATGGCCAAACCATCAAACGTACTCGTGCCGCGTCCGACTTCATCCAAAATCACAAGACTTTTTTCCGTGGCACGATTGAGTATCCGGGCTGTCTGAGCCATCTCAACGAGAAAGGTACTTGCGCCAGTGGCAAGGTCATCGCCGGCACCAATACGGGCGAAGAGTCGATCGACAATCCCAATCTGGGCATGCGTTGCAGGAACAAAACTCCCGGACTGTGCCATGACCGCTGCAAGTGCAGCCTGACGAATGTACGTACTCTTCCCGCCCATATTGGGTCCAGTGACTAACAGCATGGCAGGAATCGAAGGGTGTCGCCGTACAGACGGATTGCGCGAGGTGATGGCAAGATCGTTGGGGACAAGTGTGCCCGCTGGAAGAATTTGCTCAAGAACCGGGTGGCGTCCCTGTTCAACCGCAAGACAGCCATCTTCTGTGATGGTTGGTCGCACCCATTTGTTTGAGCGTGCAACGTCTGCCAACGAAACGAGTACATCAAGACAGGCAATAATTTCTGTCGCTCGATCAAGCCGTTGGCGTTGCGCTGCCAGAAATGATCGGAGTTCTTCAAGCAACTGTAATTCCCGTCGTACGGACTCTTCTTCAGCACCAAGTACCTGTCGTTGTCGTTCATCAAGTTCGGGGGTTGTGTACCGTTCAGCATTTTTGACAGTTTGCTTCCGAACGTATTCAGCAGGCACTTTCTTCACATGTGTCCGGCTGACTTCGAGAAAGAATCCAAACACACGATTAAAGCCAACCTTCATCGACGGAATACCAGTGCGTTCAATTTCCTGAGCTTGATATTCCGCAATCCACTTTTTGCCTCCAGAGGCTAATTCGACTAATTCATCGAAGGTGGAATCAAAACCAGCACGAATAAAGCCTCCGTCGCGGGCAAAGATTGGGCAGCCCTCACGAAGCGTCGCTGCAATTTGGGAGGCAATATCATTACACGGATCAAGGCGGTCTCGAAGCATGCCCAGGAGTCCGGATGCATGTGAAAGAGTGGTGATCACGTCCGGAAGTACGGCTGTTGCAAGACCAATGCGTTCAATGTCTCTCGGGCCTGCACGGCCTGACACGATGCGACTAATCAGTCGTTCGATATCACCAATACCAGTAAGATGTTTTCGTAAATGCTCTGATAATTCTTGATCATCAACGAGCATGCCAACAGCATCAAGCCGCTCATCAATGTGATGTTTATTGATCAGCGGCGCTGAGATCCATTCAATGAGAAGGCGGCTTCCCATGGGGGATTTTGTTCGGTCAAGGACACCAGCAAGTGAGCCCTCGCGTTGCATTCCTCCGGATGCATTGGTTGCTCGAACCAGTTCAAGGCTTCGCCGAGAGGCCTCATCAATTTCCATTCGGGAACCTGGACGCCATGCCGTCATGGAATCGATCCGTTGCAGTGCAGCAGGCTCGTTTTCTTCTAAGTAGGCAACAATGCCACCAGCGGCCATAATCCCAAGCAGATCATCAGGGAGTTCAAATCCAAAACCTTCAAGTCGTTGGCCATTGATTGCTCGGCTGACTGCTGAATGAGCGGTTGATTCATCAAACCACCAGTCCGGTCGGCTTGTCACTGGACGATGCGCCCCAGCAGATTGCACCATCGCTACGATAGCGTCATGGTCTTTTTCAGCACATAACACTTCTGATGGATCTAGCCGAAGAATGTGATCAGCAGCGGCATCATGCGACACGACAGCAGACTCAAATCGTCCGGCAGCAACATCAATCCAGGCAAGTCCAATCGAAATCTTATTTTTATCGGCCTCCGCCCGAGGCATAATAGCCAGAAGATAGTTTGGTCGTTGTGGGTCCAGCAGCGATTCATCAGATGCGATACCGGGAGTTACAATACGAGTGACTTCTCGTCGAAGCAGCCCTTTTGTGGTTTTTGGGTCATCAATCTGTTCGCAAATTGCCACTCGTCGTCCTGAGGCGACCAGTTTCACAAGTTGAACATCGAGTTGGTGATGGGGGAAACCGGCCATCGGCGTGGCATTTGGACCTTTATCTCGGCTTGTAAGGGTGAGGTCAAGTAACCCTGATGCTTCCTTCGCATCTTCCCCAAAGAGTTCGTAGAAATCTCCCATACGGAAGAGCACAAGTGCTCCCGGACATTTGGCTTTCGCCGCCTCGAACTGTTGCATCATGGGGGATGCCATGCGGCAAAATGTATCAGCCTTTGACCATATTGAGGTGGGGGCGTAAAAAACACCAAGGCGCGAGCGCCGATGAGGGGCCCCTGCGAGGGGGACCTGTGAACCTGGTCAGGGCCTAACCGCAGCAGCCATAAGCAGCCGTCTCTTTGTGCGGAGGGCCTCTCATCGGCATTCGAGTGCCACTGTTGTTATTTCCAGATGCTCCGTGGCGAAGTGATTTATGGCTGAAACTGCCACCTACCAAGTCGTTGCTCGCCGTTACCGACCACAACGTTTTGATGAGCTTGTTGGTCAAGAACACGTCGCTCGTGGTCTTTCTGGAGCGATCGAGTCTGGGCGGATTGGTCATGCGTACCTCTTCACGGGTGCTCGCGGAGTTGGGAAGACCAGCGCTGCTCGAATTTATGCGAAGGCACTCGAATGTTCCGAGGGGCCTTCTTCAGAACCATGCAACACATGTGATGCATGTGAGTCCATCACAGCGGGGCAAGATGTTGATGTTATTGAAATTGATGCAGCAAGTAATCGTGGCGTTGATGAGATTCGTCAACTACGACAAAACGTTGCAACACGTCCGGCGCGGGGCCGATTCAAAATCTATATCATTGACGAAGTGCATATGCTCACCCGTGAGGCGTTCAACGCGTTGCTGAAGACACTTGAGGAACCACCCAGCCATGTGAAATTTGTCTTATGCACAACGGAACCTGACAAGCTTCCGATCACAATTCTGTCTCGTTGCCAGCGATTTGATTTTCAAACGGTGGGCATGTCATCGATTACTCAGCGATTAGCCCAGATTGTTGAAGCTGAGGGTGTCAAAGTTGACCCCTCTGCTCTGGAACTCATCGCGAGGCGAGCCGGTGGAAGTATGCGGGATAGTCAGTCATTATTAGAGCAACTCCTCGGCGCAGTGACTGATCGTATTGATTCCGATGATGTTCACGCTGTCATCGGCACTGGCCGAGAAGAGAACATTGGAGCGTTGGTAGCCGCAATCGCATCGCGAGACGCGGCTGCAGCATTGGCTGCACTCGATGATGCAGTTGCTGGTGGTGCAGATGCGGGTGGTGTCCTTGAGCAACTGCTTGGTGCGTTTCGAGATTCCCTCCTCGCCAGTGTGGGGTGTGAACGTAACATGCTGCACGAGGGAGAGGCACTCGGTGTCGATCTTGAAGCCATCGGTAAAACGGCTGGAGTAGAAACGATTCTGGCGATGCTACAGATCATTGATCATGCGCTCGCCCGGATGCGAATAAGCGGTCATGCAACAGTGCTTGCCGAAATGGCCATTGTACGGCTTGCGCATTTGGAGAATCTCGAGACACTTTCAGAGGCCATTGAACAGGTGAAGGGATCTGTTCAAACCGAATCGTCACGACATGCCGTGTCATCTGGTGCAAATACACAAGGGACTACCCTGCATCAGCGCGAAAAAAAAACACTTGACTTAGATGCAGGCAGAAGAAGAACAGTTTTAGAATCGTCGAAGCCGAATCCCCATCCAGCCAGTGTGCCCGAGAGTCGTGGAGATCTTCCTGAAAATGCTCTGAATGTATGGCTTCAGGCAGCAGAAAGTGTTGGAGGCCTTGTTGTTGATGTTGCGGCTGAAGCAGTCAGTGCCCGTTGGCTGGAACATGTCCTTGAGGTGACCTTCCCATCAACAGCAGGGGCTGCGGTAACATTTCTACAGCGTCCCAAGAATGTGAACAGCTTCAAGGAAGCGATTGCATCGATTGTTGGATTTCAGGTGAAACATACCTGTGTTGTCGATAAAAAAACGATTCAACCATCGACTGATCAGAATGTTGCTCATTCTGGAATGAAGACAAAGTTACCAGTACCATCTTCCTCGCACTCAGCTATGGTGAAAGACGTCATGAACCACCCGCTTGTGGAACAGGCTCGTCAGGTCCTTGATGCTGCGATTCGAAAGGTTGAGCCTCCGCGTTCTCCATCCGGGGACATGGAAACAAAACCAACTTCTCCGACGAAAGAAGATGATGGCTGAGAAGAGCAATGCCATTAAGCGGCTGATCGATTGTTTTGCTGATCTTCCTGGGATCGGGAAGAAGAGTGCTGAACGCTTAACCTATCACGTTCTCCGATCACCACAGGATGAGGCTCTGGGATTTGCAGATGCCATCCGAGCCGTAAAAGAAAACTTACGTCCGTGCAAGATTTGCTTCAACCTTACCGAGGAAGATGCATGCAGTATCTGTCAAGATTCTCGTCGTGATCAAGAACTGCTTTGTGTCGTTGAGCAGGTTCGGGATCTTTTTGCACTTGAGCAGGCAGGTACGTATCGCGGTGTTTACCATGTGCTGCAGGGAAGAGTATCTCCACTTGAAGGAGTAGGGCCTGAGAAACTTACTATTGAGGCGCTTGTTGAGCGTGTTCGAACAGGTCGTTTTCGTGAAGTCATTATGGGTACAACCCCAAATGTGGAGGGAGATGGCACGTGTTTGCTCATCGCGGAGCGTTTGTCAGGCCTCCCGGTGGTACTGTCTCGGTTGGCCCGGGGGCTTACGGCAGGAGCCTCACTTGAGCAGGCAAATCGCGACATGTTGGCAGATGCTCTTACCAGCCGACAAAAACTATAACCTTGTGCGCAATCTCAGGGTATCTTTAATGCAGGAGCAGTGATACAAGAGTTTTTGAAAAGGTGTTATGAATATGCGGATGTCACTCGGTCAGGAAATGCGGATGGCGCAAAAGCAGGTGCTTGCGCCTCGTATGATCCAGTCGATGGAAATCCTGCAATTGCCGATGATAGCCCTTGAGGAACGGATCGAGCAGGAAATCCAAAACAATGAAACACTTGAGGTCGTTGAGACAGAAACTGAACCGGTGAGTGAGCCTCCCTCGGTGGATGCAGCTGCGGTAACGCCTCCTCAGACGGTAGATGAAAAACCTCTGATCGTTGATCAAGATCATGCCAATCAAGCAGATTTTGAGAGAACGTACGATTGGGCGAAAGAATATCCTGACTCCGATGATGATCGCAGTCGACCTTCTGTTTCACGAATCGAAGAATCGGCAGATAAATATCTTGACGTCATGGCGAATATGGAACAGCGGCCAGAGACACTGTCTGATCATCTCCATGATCAATTATCTCATTATGACCTCAATGATGCTGAGCGTATTGCTGCTGATAAGGTGATTTACAATCTTGATGCAAATGGCTATTTGCCAATGCCTCTTGAGGAACTAGTTGATCCAGATGGGGAATCCGAACAGCGCGCACATCTGGAGAAAGCCTTATCGGTTGTTCAGAGCATGGATCCACCGGGGGTGGGGGGACGAGATTTGAAAGAGTGTCTTCTTCTTCAAATTACAGACAAAACTCCATTTGCAAGTCATGTACGAAGAATCGTTTCAGATCACTTGGAAGATCTTGCCGCGAACAGGCTTCCATTGATTGAAAAAAAAACAGGTTTTTCAATTGAAGAAATTGAGAAAATCCGAGAGATTCTTCACGGTTTCCAACCGAAGCCGGGTAGCATCTACCAGATGCCATTTGTTCCAACGGTCAAACCAGATGTCTATGTCGATCAACAACCTGATGGTAGATGGAAGGTGCGACTTGAAGAAATCGACTTACCAAACTTACGGATAAGCCCTCTCTATCGTGAGATGTTGTCGAATCCAGAGACTGAGGCTGCTACACGAGACTACATCAAGAGGAAGATCAATGCGGCACAGTGGCTGATTGAAGCGATTGAGCAACGTAGAAGCACCCTTCTCAAGACATCTCAGGCTATTGTTGATCACCAAGCTCCGTTTCTCAAAGAAGGACCTGAGGCTATCGAGCCGCTCAAGATGCAACAAATTGCTGATCGCATTGGTATGCATGTAACCACGGTGAGCCGGGCAGTGGATGATAAATGGCTGCAGACCCCACGTGGGCTGTACCCCCTTCGGCGGTTCTTTGTTGGTGGGACGGTCGGGGCAGATGGAGGAGAGGTTGCGTGGGATGCTGTTCGTATGAAACTTCAGGAAATTGTAGATAGTGAGCCCAAAAATGAACCGTTCTGTGACGATGCACTCGTGGCAGAACTTGCAAAAAGAGGCATCAAGGTTGCTCGCCGAACAGTTACGAAGTACAGAAAAGCCATGAACATTCCAAGCTCTCGGCAGCGGAGGGACTGGAAACTTGCACGCGCAGCAAAAGCCCCGCAGGCAGAATAGGCGCGGAGCATCGAGTGCCGAGCATGTCGGCCTTGTCGATCAGGGGCCGGTCATCTTAGGATGAAATTTCCTAAGGAAGGTAGTTCACTATGCGGTGTCCTTTTTGTCGTATCGATAATGATCGAGTCATTGACTCTCGAGCTGGTGATGATGGAGCATCCATCCGTCGGCGTCGAGAATGCGTTGAATGTAAAAAAAGGTTTACCACGTATGAACGTGTCGAACGACAGATGTTAGCTGTTGTAAAAAAAGACGGTGAACGAGAGCCCTTCGAGCGGGATAAAATCAAACGAGGACTCGCGAAGGCATGTTGGAAGCGTCCGATTACTGAAGAGCAAATAGAGGTAGCAGTTTCAACGCTTGAGGGGGAACTGTATGGAGCCTACGAGACAGAACTTCCAAGCCGTGTGCTTGGAGAGCGTGTTATGGAGTTACTCAGAAGTCTTGATCAGGTTGCATTTGTGCGCTTCGCCAGCGTGTACAGGGAATTCAAGGACGTGCGAGACTTTGTGGAGGAATTAGAGCCCATACTTGCCCAAACAAACCGTCATGCATAGCAACCGTGTGTTCCCGAGAGAAACACAGATGTATTACTGTCGGCGATAATCCCCGCGGATGCCACCTGTTTTTTCTTTCAGATACACAGCCTCAATCGACATGTCAGGATCAATGGATTTACTCATGTCATAGAGTGTGAGCGCGGTTGCAGTGACCGCAAGCATTGCCTCCATCTCAACTCCAGTACGAGCAGTGGCTTCAACAACGACATCAATAAGAATTTCTTCCGTTGAGCATTTGATTTCGACGGTGACGGAGTCTAATGGAAGAGGGTGGCACAACGGCACAAGCGTACTGGTCTGTTTTGCTGCCATAATTCCGGCGAGTCGAGCCGTTGCAATGGCATCACCTTTTTCAAGCGTTCCTTGATGAATCCGCTGAATTGTTTCGGTGCGTGCTTTGAGGCGTCCAGCGGCGTGTGCTGTGCGATGTGTAACCGGCTTCTTCCCGACATTGATCATCTGTATTTTTGATTCATGTACCATAGAATTGCATCATACCAAGTGGAAACTGGCATCGTTACTCTGGAGCATAGTTTTTTTCTGGTGGGAGCACATGAAAACGGGCTGAATAGTTTCAAGCAAGCAGCTAATAGTAGGGGGACGCTTAAGAGAACAGCTCTCGCATATCTTCATTGCGTTGTTATCAGGGGATGTGCACGCTATTGAAATAGATTTGGGACCATTCCGATGCCCACGATCTATTAGTTCGAAAGCCATCGAGACAGGAATGCATGACGTATCTGTTAAGACAATGCTACGACTTGTCATGCAGCTGAGCGAGCGTCAAGGCGATGAAAACCCTCTATGAAAACGGTAAAATGATCTATCCGGAAGAATACTAATCTGCATCACTACAATTTTGAAATTCATAGAAAGAATGATC
>JBDOMS010000006.1:0-9845 GCA_039831735.1 Pirellulales bacterium | reverse complement strand
TGCTTGAAAAAAAAGACATGTGCTTTTTATTTGTATGGCTTCTAGTCTTATTCCTTGGTCACACTCAGGCTGATGAATTTCACCATCCAAATATTGTTTTGATTTACACCGATGATCAAGGATATGGTGATGCAAGCTGTCTCAACCCGGAGTCCCGATTTAATACACCGAATATTGATCGACTTGCACAAGCGGGCATACGTTTCACAGATGCGCACTGTTCTGATACTGTCTGCACACCTTCACGATATGGACTTCTCACTGGTCGATATAGCTGGCGGACGGAACTCAAGCGAGGCGTGTTCAATGCAGAAAGAAAATGTTTGATTGATGATGACCGGCTAACGCTTGCAAGCTTGCTCAGAAAACACGGTTACCAGACTGCAATGGTAGGCAAGTGGCATCTGGGAATGGATTTTCCAGGAACACGTGGCAAGCGAGACTGGACACAACCAGTACTTGACATGCCGCTCGACAAAGGATTTGAGTCCTTCTGGGGAATCCCTGCATCCATGAACTACGGGATTTTGGCATGGTTTGACGGACGCTTTGCTCGCATGCCACCTATTCAGTTCACCCAAAAAAAACCAAACGCCATCGCGATATCAGACTATCGGATTATGCCTCCGTATGACACGACCGCTGAAGTGAAACCAGCAGATGACCATGGAAAATTCAACGGCAAACTCGAAGTTGCACAAGATTTCATTGATATCGAATGCCTCGACCGGTTTACAACACAAGCAATTCAATGGATGGCGACTCGAGATAAGGAGAAGCCTTTTTTTCTTTATCTTCCCTATACCTCACCTCATAAACCAGTCATCCCAATGACACGATTTCGCGGAAAGGGGCGTGCAGGAGCCTATGGTGAATTTATGATTGAAACAGATTGGCACGTTGGCCGCCTCCTTGACTTTCTTGAAAACAATGGGATTGCGGACAATACCCTTGTGTTGTTCAGCAGTGACAACGGCCCAGAGCGCACATGGATTGAACGAAAAAGGAAGTTCGGACATGCAAGCAACCACATATTCCGAGAGGGAAAGCGATCCATTTATGAGGGGGGGCACAGGGTGCCCTTCATCATTCGTTGGCCTGCTGGCATTGTGAATCCTGGACGGCTATGCGAACAGCCTGTGTGCCAAACAGACATACTGGCAACACTTGCCGAACTGTTGGATGATTCATTGCCTGATAACGCAGGGGAAGATAGCCAAAGTTTTCTCGCTGTCCTTACCTCTGAGAAACAGCACATTCGTCTTCCTATTATTCATCATGGAAGCAATGGACAGTTCGCCATTCGCGATAGGCAATGGAAGTTAGTCATGGGGAAACAAAAATCTCAAAAACGAGAACTCTACAATCTTCTCAACGACCCGGGGGAGATGGTGAATGTGATAGACTCCCATCAGGGCGTTGCTGATACACTGGAAAAACAATTGACGCACATTGTACGTACCGGACGTACAACAAAAGGCCCTCCCTCTGCCAATGATACTCCTTACTGGAGTGACCTCCATTGGATGTCCAAACAGGATTACTCTCATTTCGATACAAACGGATATGCCCAATAAATCAACACCCTTATCGATGACCTTCTGGAGTATCTCATGAATAAATATCTTCTTTTGTGTACCTGTTTTTGCCTCACTCCTAGCATCGGGTTTGATTCATCCGCTGCCTCTCCTGCATTTGAAAGGCAGCCGAACATCATTCTTGTTATCACTGACGATCAGGGATATTACGACCTTTCCGGACATGGAAACCCCGACCTTTCGACTCCGAATCTTGATGCGTTACGCAAGGAAAGTCTTCGCTTCACTCGCTTTCAAGTCAGCCCCACCTGTGCACCCACTCGCTCCGCAATTATGTCCGGACGATCACCGTTTTATGTGGGTGTCACACATACCATTCTTGAGCGTGAACGCATGAAACTTGATGTTCCAACGATGCCTGAAATGCTGAAGGATGCGGGATATACCACTGCCATTTTTGGGAAGTGGCATCTTGGCGACCAAGCCCCGTATCGACCAGATCAACGTGGATTTGATGAGGTCTTTATTCATGGAGCTGGCGGGATTGGCCAGTCGTATCAAGGAAGTTGTGGCGACGCTCCTGGAAACAAGTATTTTGATCCGGCAATCCTGCACAACAACGCCTTTGTGAAGACAAAAGGATTCTGCACTGATATTTTCTTTGACCAGGCAATGCAGTGGATCGGTTCACAAAAAGACTCACAACCATTTTTTGCCTACATCGCGACCAATGCACCTCACGGACCTTTCATTGCACCAGACTCCTATAAGAAGAAATTTCAGGAGGCTGGCCTGCGGGAAAACACGGTGGGCTTCTATGGAATGATTGAAAACATTGATGACAATATCGGTCGACTTTGCCAAAAGATCGATAACCTTGGCATTGAAAATAACACCCTTTTGATATTCATGACTGACAACGGACCGTCGGCGTCCATCTACAATGGTGATCATAAAGGGAAAAAGGGAAGCGTTGATGAAGGCGGCACACGGGTCCCAAGTTTCTGGCGATGGCCCGGTGTCTTAAAGCCAAACACCGATATCGATCGTATCGCAAATCATTTTGATATCCTTCCAACATTTGCAGATATTGTTGGAGGACAACCAAAACAAAGAGAACTTCTTCACGGCAAAAGTCTTGTGCCACTTCTCAAAAACCCAAACGCTTCGTGGGAGGACCGCTTTCGTTTCTTTCATAAGGGTCGTTGGAAGGAGGGGGAGTCTGAAGCTTCCCGTGATGTCAATTTTGCAGTCCGCAATCAGCGTTATCGATTGGTTGGGCGTAATGAACTCTACGACATGGAACAAGATCCCTCACAAAAAGTGAATGTGATTGACCAACACACCCAACTCGCAAAACAAATGAATACTGCGTACGATGCGTGGTTTGATGACGCCTTACCCAATATGGTGAATGAGGATGCTCCACTGACGGGCCACAATACGTTTCATCTGCTGTTCTGGAAACAGTATGGAATAGATATTCCGCCGGTGAAAAATCGCTCAAAGGCGAGGCCGGAGAAGAAACCCAAAAAGTAACGCTTCTGGTAGACTGAAGAATGTTACAGTCCATCATAACTTCTTCTGAAACCCTAGCGCCTCACTTCCCCCACAACTTTCTGTAGTCATGGCACTCCTTGCCCGGATATTGTTCGTAGTCTCCATGAATTGTTCCATGGGCGTTTTTTGTTTGGGTGTGTTGGCAAAGAGTCCTGAACGGTTACTTGATCACTTTCCTGAAGCGGCCGAATCTGGCTGTATGGCCTGTCATCAGGAGATTGAGCCAATCCGTGAGATTGGTTCAAAAATGCTTGAGGAAATTATGGCTAAAGGAAAGGAAATGGGGGATCCGGCTGGTTGTGTTGTGTGCCACAATGGAGATCCTCGTGAAACACAAGATGCCTTCTTGGCACATGGTGGAAAAGACTTTTACGCAGATCCTGGAAGCCCATGGGTGAATGAAAAAACCTGCGGTCAGTGCCACGCTGAACAAGTCAATGTGCAGTGGCAAAGCCTGATGATGACAGAGGCTGGCAAGATTCAGGGAACATGTTGGTCTTTTGGCGCACTCACCGGCTATGAACATCGCTACGCAAACTATGCCGTCGAAAACCCCTCTGATCCTACCGTACGGCTTGGAACAGACGCCTACAAAGAGTATATGGAAAAACTTGCTGTGCTAGAGCCGAATGTGTTTGTAAAAAAACATGAACCGCTACCAGAGGCATTGCAGTTCAACGAACTCGATAAACTGCATGACGACCCATCCCTTGCTGCGTTCACATACATTCGTCAGGAGTGCAATCGTTGTCACCATGCAGTGAAAGGGCGATCCTCTCGTGGAGACTTCCGTGGCATGGGATGTTCAAGTTGCCACATTCCCTACGGAAATGAGGGAATGTATGAAGGATCCGATGTGAGTATTTCTCGAGAGGAAACCGGGCATCCCCTGACGCATCAGATTCAAGGCACCCGCGATGCTGATGTCACAATCAACGATGTGACATATCACGGACTGGCTGTTGAAACATGCACAACGTGCCACAATCGTGGAAAACGAATTGGTGTTTCATTTCAAGGCCTCATGGAAACGCCGTATGCATCCCCCTACAACAAAGACGGAACCGAGCAACCAGGATTGCATACCAAGCACTACATCGCCATGGAGCAAGACATCCATTATCAGAAAGGCATGAAATGCCAGGATTGTCATACCTCCATTGATGTGCATGGCGATGGTTTTCTTGCGCCAACGAACCTCGCTGCCGTTCAGATTGAGTGTTCTGATTGTCATGGCACGCCTGATCAATTCCCATGGGAACTTCCTCTCGGATTCATGGATGAATTTGCCAGCACGGTTGCAACAGGAGATCCTCGTGGTCTTGCTCAACAGCAACTCCCTCACACATGGGCGGGAGCAACCCATGAACGTCGCGATGGCTTTTTACTGACAGCTCGAGGTAACCCTTATGAAAATGTTGTTCGTGATGGTGATGAGGTTGTCGTCTACACAGCAGAAGGGAAAGACCTCCGCCTGAAACCACTCAAGAAACTTGTTGCAGAAAAAGCAATTAGTCAGCGCGGTCTTGTATCCATGCAAGGTGTTTCCAAGCACCTGAACCGAATGGAGTGCTATACATGCCATGCAAGCTGGGCACCACAATGCTTTGGATGCCATGTCAAAGTTGACTACAGCCAGAAGGATCTCTGTCCGGAAATTGATGCGTCAAAGATGGGCTTTGACTGGATTGCAGCAGGCCGAAAGCATGCGACCGAAGAGCATCGCACAGATTCCGGTGAATCTGACTATGACCTCATGATACCTGGAAAGGTCAGTGAACTTCGCAGCTACCTGCGATGGGAAGAACCAATGATGGGGATTAATGGTGAGGGACGAGTCACCCCCCTTGCACCCGGCTGTCAGCCGTCCGTCACGATTATTGGAGCAGATGGAATGCCTGTCCTCACAAACCATATTTTCAAAACAGCTGCTGGGTTGGAACGAAGTGGCGATGAAGGCCAACTCGCCATTGACATGAGTCCGGTACAACCACACACCATGACAAAAAATGCACGAACATGTGAATCGTGCCATGCCTCTGATAAAGCGTTGGGGCTCGGGATTGGCGGACCACGTGCATGGAATGAAGAGCACACCGTCGATCTTGAAACAACAGATGGCACTGTGCTTTCAAAGAATGCCCGTCCCCAGATGGGATCTATCGAGAATCTGGACCATGACTGGTCACAAATCGTTGATCAACAAGGAAATCAACTTGCCACTGTTGGTCACCACTGGAAATTATCTCGTGCCTTCAATGAGCAAGAACTGACACGAATGGCTCGGGATGGAACCTGTGTCGCGTGCCATAAGGAAATACCTGAAAACTCGGCGGCCATTAATCTTCTGCATCACGTTGCTCAATACACCGGACAATTACCCGAATCCTCATCTGAGCATGGTCGTCTTGTAAATAAAATAATTCTGTCTTCAGCGTGGGCTCAAGTATTCGTAGCCATGGGCTTGATCGCTGGTATTTTTGTCAGCATTTACTGGATGGCACGACGTCGGGGAGAAAACATATCAGACGAATCATCGCTGTGAGAGGAATATTTCCGAGCTTACTTTTCCTCTGGCGGGATGAGTTCAATCGTGATCTCATTCTGACCCGGATGAACCTCAATCTCTGAATCACGTGGCAGAAAACCAAGATAGGGAATCTTTGCAGTCTTTGCCTCGTCTTCAGGCATGGGCGGAAGGTTGGGAGAGGTGAAACGAACGGCCCAGCGATTGCACAGCCCACCTACACCTGCATCCAGATGCATGGAAAAAGTACCGTCAGAAGCAATATCTGCCATACCTGGACGTCCTGGCTCACCAGTGCCACCCTCATCAATCGGTGAAAGAATGATACTTCCACCCGTGACGGGATTTCCTTTGGTGGTCACGATTCCCGTCACATCAGCAGATGGTGCAGAGCAACCATGAAAAATACAGCCACATACCAGATACAAGAAAAACTGCAGGTATTTCACCAGTGATGACTCCTGAAAGATGCATGCCATGGGACGAGTGTGATTACCACTGAATACTTACTGATTCTTCACCATTTCTCGTACCGAGTGCCTGATAGACCGTACTATCTATATTCTCAGAAAGCGTCTGGATACTTCCATCAACGAAAAGGAAATTTGCAACGCCCGGATGCTTACTTCCATAACAATTATCTGACGCTGAGACGGTCTTTGGACTATTTATTGGATAGTTGCCATCCATAAAACGAAATACATTTCCAAGTCCCTGCATGTTCCCACAGGCATTACCGGTATTGACTTTACTTGTGGGAGAAATGGATCCGGGATTGTAGCCGACTCCCCCAGCCCAAGCGGGGAAACTTACTGTATCTGTTTTCGTTTTGCTGAGATTCAGGCTCTCGGTAATCTCACCAACAAAAACCGTTTTGCTCGTACCATCCAGAACATCAGCAATGAATGCGGCAAAGTTATGATAGTTATGATTTGAATGCGTGAGCATTCCATTCCAAAGATCATTTTGCAGCACAGTACCTCGAGATGGACTTGAACCACCACACGTGTACGCAAGTGATGATCCAGATGTCGCAAACCATGCTGGAGAACTTCCGATGTTGCCACAGTAATTTGCTTTAGCAAATGGCCCGTAACAGTTGTTTTGTGGGTGAGTCGAAAGCTTGGGAATAATATCCGCTGGACAGGTGTACGTCGAAATGGGTGTCCCCGCGACTCCTCCTGGGATACTTGATCCAGTTGCAATATTTGTTGCCTGCTGAGCGTGAGTTAACGAATCATGGCTGAAGGACGTACTTCCTGCCCCTGTATCCGGTGGAGAGAAGGGAATTAATCCCGGATCTGAATCTCCCATGGCAGCATCATACAAGGCGGATTCCTCCATGTACGGGATAATCCAAAAACGCCAACACCAACCATTATTATCATCGTCTGCTTCACCCAGTGGAAAATGACCGATGGAGGATTCAAATGAGTGCAACCCCTTACCAATCTGAGATAAATTATTCGTGCATTGAGAGCGACGAGCGGCAGCCCGTGCAGCCTGGACAGCCGGAAGAAGCAATCCAATAAGAACTCCGATAATCGCAATGACGACCAGAAGTTCCACAAGTGTAAAACCAGATGCGTTTCTCTTCTTTTCTGTTTCCATAGTGTTTTCTCCTACAAAAACATTTGCCAACGATCAGCATACAACAGCAACTGCGTTTCTAATTGTCGTACAAAGTTCACCCAGATACAAAAAAGTATACTCCATAATACGCGAGGTCTACACAACTATTTGCAAACGCTGCGAATGATGCTTCTACTGCAGAAAAAGGCATCTCGTGGGCGTCTGTCTTTGTGTATGTCGCTTATTTCTGAACGCCATGCTTTCGGAAGACTTCTAGAAAGGAATGTCATCATCGTTGACTTCCGCAAGAGCATCATTGACAGCGGAGTCTGGCGCCCCAACTTGATCAGTTCCCTGCGAACTCACAATCTGAAATCCCATGGCTTCGGCATTGAGAAAGTAACGGACCTCACTTGATGCATCTTTTTGCCACTTTCGTCCACTGAGACGGTATGACACCTCAACATCATCTCCGACGCTCAAATCATCAACTGAATCACACCCATCATGAGTAAATTCAAGAGGAATAAAGTTTGTAAATTTTTCTTTTTGTTGTTCCAAAACAACTACGCGCTTGCGAAAGCCATTCTGGCCATACGTTTTTGTATCATCAATAAAATGAATAATGCCACGTACGCTTGGGTGACTCATCACTCCTTCTTCTTTCTATCAGGGGTACTGCCTACAGAACGTCCTTGAATATCACATTGTGCAGTCGTATCAGGTACACTTTTCAACTGACTACTATACCCGAGTTCTTCAAACATCACGAGACTCTCAGCATCACGCTTTTATGGTCTGGAATTGGACAACATTACCGCTGTGGGGAAAGCTACTCATGGTTGTTTTGGGAACAGTATTGTTGCTGTTCTGCTGTGCTGCCGGAATCGGATGGTGGTACTACCATCCGATGGTTACGCGAAATAATGGTATTCGTTACGGCGAGCGGCACAATAAAGCCTTGTATTTTGACATCATTCAGCCAGCAAAACCGCATGGAGCTGGAATCCTTGTTATGGTAAGCGGCAGCTGGAAATCAAAAGCACCTGGAACGTTTCCGACATGGCTTGCCGCTCCCTTTCTACGTCATGGTTACACTGTTTTTCCGATCTACCATATGTCTCAACCTGATGCCACGGTCATGGAGATCATTGAAGATGTTCATCAGGCCACCCGCTTCATTCGGTATCGAGCGATGCAGTATGGCATAGACCCTCAGAGGATTGGAGTGACTGGGGGAAGTTCCGGTGGACATCTCAGCCTGATGTTGGCAACAGGAGGCGGATCCTCACATGCAGTGACTGGCGACCCCAGTGACCGTGCATCAAGTAACGTTCAGGCTGTCGCCATCTTCTTCCCAGTCACCGATCTTTTGAATCTTGGAACATCCACTGAAAATCCTGGAGATGGAGGGCCACCAAAAAATTATGTCGCGGCCTTTGGTCCAGATGCAACAAAGCTCATAACATGGAAAGAGATCGGCAAGTCATGCTCGCCTATTTATCACATCACGAAGCATCTTCCTCCAATTCGTATTCATCATGGAGACGCCGACACACTTGTTCCGCTGGAACAGTCCGAATGGTTTCAGAACCAGGCCAAAAAGATGGGGCATGATGTGGATATCGTCATTCACTCCCACGGTGGCCACGGGTGGCCAACAATGTTTCTTGATATTTTCTCAATGGTCAAATGGTTTGATAAACACCTTCAAGCCAACTGATGAGGTGAATGGTGAGCATATGTAAAAAGAGAGTCACATGTTCCTGTCAGAACACATGACTCTCCCAGAAGTCTGTTGATAGATGAACTCAGCCGCGGGTTCGTACGACGTGAGGTACGCCACATCGATCCCAACGAATCTTAGCCTCAAAATCACAGCAGCAATACGTCACCGTTGTGACACCCTGCCCAATAATTGCACACCGTGTTGAAACTGCTGGCACTTCAGCCGCACAGCAACATGGCACACACAGCGTCACAGGCTCAGGACACCCCGTACACGGATTACACACCATCACACATACCTCAACAGGTGGAGGCTCAGGGCAACACGCATCACGGTGACAATGACCAAAAAGTCCAGCATGCGTTGGTACGGCAAACACCCCCATTCCAACAATGGCACAGATCAAAAGCGATTTACTTAGATGCATTCCAGAATTCTCCAGTAGGACAAGTCAGAATAGAACGATGAGATTCTTACAATTTTTCGAGTGTAATTCAAAAAAAATGCTGTTCACAAAATTCTTTTGAAAACCCAAAAAACCCTGAAATACTGCTAGATAAACAGTCTAAACCTGCCAGCGGTGAACTTTTCTATCTCGTACAGCATGCCGGCTGACACGTCCTGCTCACGAAGTTGATGCGTCTACCAGAATCGGTTGCTGTGCGGATTCTTGTTTCAGTCTCTCATGATTCTCGAGCAGGTAATCAATCGCTCGAACAAATGAAGGAACATGTTCGTGACTAAGCACTGTGGTCTCCAGATCTGCAATCTTCATTCGACGACGCATTCGGTCACGGAACTCGGGCTCATCAATCATCTTGCAAGAAAGACCAATAAAGTCCGCATCATTTTCTGCAATGAGTTCATCCAAGCCAACCTTTCTTAGCAGGTAAGCAGTCGAAAGATTATAGAATCGATT
>JBDOMS010000167.1:0-9851 GCA_039831735.1 Pirellulales bacterium | reverse complement strand
TTGTCCCTACGCGTCATGGCCATTTTTTTACTGCCTCTCCTGCTGGCAGCCATGCTCGTGGTCATATTTGGACCATTCTATCGATCCCTTCGGCGGAAGTTGCAGTGTCCAGACTGGTTTGCAGCTGGTGTTACGACCCTTTTCGTATTCACAATTGTTCTTGTACCGCTCATGCTCTTGCTGGTTCGTGCTGGTGGTGAGGCCGTTACCATGTTGAGTTCTCCGAATGGATTGAAACTCGACCCTGCTGTTTTGGAAAAACTGGTTCTTTCTTTCAACGAGACAACTGGCATGGAACTATCCGCTGAAGGAGTCAATAACGAATTACGGAAACTCACCGAAGACTGGATTGGGCCAATTGCTGCCGGTGCATCGAAGGCTATTGTCAAGCTTGTGATCGGACTTGTTGTTCTTATTGTTGCATTCTTTTACTTTCTTGCTGATGGCCCGAGAATGTTCAACGCTGTAATGCGGCTCGTCCCACTCGATCGTCGTTATCAATGGCAGCTACTGGAAGAATTTGAAGAAGTAAGCCGAGCAGTGGTGAGTTCGACATTACTGGCAGCTATTGTTCAGGCCATTCTGGCGGGCTTTGGTTTTTATGTAGCCGGTCTTCAATCAGTATTTCTTCTCACGCTGCTTACCTTTTTTGGGTCACTCGTTCCATTCGTTGGAGCCGCAGCAGTGTGGGTTACGGCCAGTCTGTATCTTCTTTTTTTCATGAAAAGCACTGCTGCGGCAGTTGGTTTAGCAGTATGGGGACTTTGTGTTGTTTCAACCATTGATAATGTGATCAAGCCCATCGTGCTTCATGGTCAATCAAAGCTCCACCCCCTGCTTGCATTACTCAGTGTGCTTGGAGGTGTTGCAGCTCTTGGGCCTATTGGAATTTTTATTGGACCAATCGCTGTTGCTTTTCTTCAGGCTGCTTTGACAATGCTTCAGACTGAATTGGTCACATTTTCAGTTGTTGAAAAACCTGCCGAGATGCCTGTTGAGTCGGGGGAAATCGATTCAGTAGTTGCATCAAAGGATGGTGGGAGTGTGAAATCGTAGTTCTGGGTTGGTTGTGACAAAGCTTTCCGAAGTTGAGTAACGAATACATTCAGCGGAGAATCATCAAATGATCAAGACGCTTATCCTTCTTGCAGGCATGCTCATCACTGGGATTGAGACGGCCTACGTACCAAGTGAAGATGGTGGTGGAGAGTATTTAGTCCGCGTCGAACCCGATCTCGTTCGAAATGCGTCGCCTTACACCTTCACCAGTGATGTTCCAGCAGATTCACAAAATGTGCGTCGTGTAAAGATTTTTGTTGCAGACGCATGGCCCCCTTCCGTACAACGTGCTGTTCTTGATGCAGCAAAGCGACCACGGGTCATTCCAGCTGTTGCAACAGCACCCGTTGCTGTTGCTGAACCACCATCTCCGTCAGAGACAAAGCCTTGGCCTCTATTGATTGGCAGCCTCATAACTCTTTTCGTATCACTTGGTGCGAATGGATATCTTTGCCTGGTGCTTGCAACCATGCGATCACGATACGTTCAACAGATGCAATCATGAGTCAGGTGAGATCTCATTATTTTTTTTCCTACCCCGACTTTTTTTTGGTGTTTTCTTTTTTTCTGAATCGATGTTTGCTTGCTCTTCAAAAGAGTAAATTTCAGCAGGCTGCGATGTGTTGTCGTGAGTATCCTTTGCATGGCTTGATGTTTTCGGCTTCGGCTTTGCGGCACTTGTTTGTATTTCTGTTTGTTGAGAGCGAGTGCGAGTAGCAGTTTTTGTCTTTGTGTCTACCGAGTTGAGTTGTCGCACTGTTGCATCAGCTTGTGAAAATAATGACGCAACATGCGTATGGCACGTAAGCGCTACCAACTGACGTGCTTGAGGTTGATCAGCCACAAATTCTACTAACACGCGTGCGGCAGATGCTGCACGTGAATCATCAAAATTGACTAAGGCATCATCCATTACGAGAGGGAGCATGACGCCGTGCCGCTGGAGATCTCGAATCAGTGCGAGGCGAAGAGCCAGAAATACCTGTTCACGAGTGCCTCGACTGAGTCGTTCTGGTTGCCACAGCGCGCCACGTGCTTCATGAACCTCTAGCCGTGCTTCATCAACGGCAGTAGTGATACGAGTGTAACGACCATTTGTGAGTCGCGCGAGCCAGTGAGATGCGTCTCGTAGCGTTGGGGGTTGGTGGTCTCGGGCGACAACAGCTCGTGTTTCCTCCAGCAGGCTGCTGGCTCGCTCAAGTAACTGCCTACGATCACGTTGCGTTGCAAGTTCTTGCTCAATTCTCGCCAGTTCTGCCTGAAGGGGTTCACTTGATTGGTCGTGTGTCGCGGACTGTAGCTTTTTTGAGAGCGGGGCGTGTTGCTCTTCGAGAGCACGCAAGGAGTCTCGAAGTTGCTCCGTGGTTTTACTCGCATCTGCCAGTCGTGTTTGAAAGGAAAGAGTTTCAGACTCATTGAGCCACTCATCAAGATTTTGTGGTTCCGTCACTTCTCGTCTGGCATCAATCCAAGCCTTTTCGGCCGCCTCGTATTCTTTTCGTAGGCGTTTGTACAAAGGGCGTTGGTCAACTTTTTGGAGGAAGGCTTCTTCTGTTGTCGTGTCCCATCGCAGGAATAACTTTTCAATCTTTTTTTGTGTGAGCTTTATACGCTTGACCATGGATCGATGACGCCTTCTTGCCCGCTCAAGATTCCGTGTTGCTTTGGCACGGTCACGGACACGTTGCCGGTCGTTTTCCAACTGTTCTTTGAGTTGACGAATGTGATCCAGCGGATTGCCTTCTGGAACAAGGTCGCAGTCCACCATGATCTGATCAATGCGGTGCGACCAGTCGGCAAGTTCCTCTCGCTTGTGTCGTGCCTCGTCGGAGAGTCGCCGGCGATCATCATCAAGAGTAAGAAGTGACTGGCGATGAAATTCAATGAGGCGAACGTCACGAGGCGTCAGAGTGGATGGAAGTCCACGATGTTCCAATGATTGCCGCCAGCGATGTCGTGCTGATTTTCGTCGTTTGATTGCGAGCTGCAGGCTTTGCTTGGCAACAGCAAGACGCTCGGACAGTACCTGAATAGACGCCTCGCGTCCGGCAAGACCCTCGAGACGCTCAACTTCCTCCTGGACTCCTGAGAGTTTCTTATCAAGTCCTTCGGAGGAGTTGCCCGGGAGAGCTTCCTCGAGTTGAGACAGTTGCTTAACAGTATCTTCTCGTTGCTTTGTGACCATTTCGTATTGCTGTCTTGCTGCTTCCAGGCGGGTTGATGCAGCCCGATCAAGTGACCATGTTGTCACGGAAGCTACTCCAGTTCCAGCAATGCCAAGTGCGGCAATTGCATAGGCAAGGGACCCAGTCACACTCGTTGGTAAGAGCAGCCCAGACAGCAGCATGGCGGCTCCGAGAATAAATAATCCTCCGAGTGGAATGAGCCATCCCAGTGGTAATAATTGGCTTTCCATCTGCTTGTTCACTTCTTGCTCAAGTGAAACGAGTGAGTGGTCTAATTCTTTCAGGCGTTCACCTGTAGTAATTCGATTGCGAATAGCGGATGCTTGTCCTCCGGCGTCTTCAATCGCTTCTGTAATAGTCATGCCTTTTAAGTGTGATCCAGCACCAGAGACAAGGCTGCGTGTTGCATCAAGTTCTGCTTCAGCCTCAGTGACGGCGTTCTTGGCCTTGGCAAGCTCCTTTGATGCAATACCGCAATGACGCGCTCGGTTCCGCAGTGGAGCAAATGACAGTGCAAAACCTTCTGGAAGGAGAAGTTCTGTTGACGCATCTGCCTTCACGTCGCCGGTAGGTTCAATAGGGACAAGCCGTGAGAGGCCGGCCATGCCTATCTGTTCACCAAATCGGCGGGCAGCAAGGCGGGCATGAGATTCACTGCGAGCAATCTCTGCAACAAGACGTTCGATACGCGGCTCGTCATCGAGAAGAGATGTAACGGTTGCCCTCTTGTTCCATGCATGCGTGACGTCAGGAAGAGAGGCAAGGGCTTTTGCTCGCTTTACACGGGTCTTTTTTCGTGTTGTCGCTTCCTTGATTAGACGATCACAATAGCGAGTCATTCTCCTCCACACATCTCGGTCTGGGTGGACGAGAGCGGAGGTATCGATAGAAGCCAAACGTTCTCCTGCCTGTACCCGTGCCTGATGAAGTGATTCAAGGGGAAGAGCATGACGAATGATGTCCTCGAGGTGCTCCGAGCGAGCAATAGCTTCTTTCTGTTCATGAATCTTTGATTCGATACGGTCTACTTCAGCTGCCAAACTACCCGTTCTCAAGGCAGGGGCATTCAGTGCAGTAATGCGTTGAAGGAGTTCGACTTTCTTCTGTTGGAGTGATTCTATTGGAGAAACTGTTGGTTCGGCCGAATCAAGGCGAGCCATCGCCTCCCGAAGGTGCGAGAGCACCCGACTTACTTTTGAGCGGTCTAGTCCAGCCGCAAGTTCATACAATCGACTTCCGCAACCCTCTGGGTCGAGGGTGCGCAGTTCATGCAATTCATCAAGACCAAATGCCATCACATTCGTGAAGGTCAATTCATCAATGTCCCCAACGAGATCCTGCAAATAGATAGGTCCATTCTGGTCAGACGTAGAGTCCAGATCCTTAATATTGACAACATCGCCAGTGTCGCCACCAAGACCAATGACATCATCCTCATAGCTTGCCTGAGAAAGGGAGGTGAGATGAGGTCCTTCGTGTCGCCGCTCGATCGACACCCGTCTCCCTTCAGATCCAACTACGACAACGAGTCGACCCGCACAAGGGACTTGTGGATCCAATACTCCCCGACGAAACAATGCCTCAAAGCCAAAAAATATACCTCGAATGAATTCTAATAGTGATGTTTTCCCTATCTCATTTGTTCCATGAAGCACTTGTACGCCAGAACCAAGATCATGCACGGAGATGTTTGAGAGGGAACCAAATTGCTCGACCTCGATGTTTTCAATAAACATAGTTCATCCTTGCTGTGGGGATGTTCACGCCGATTCAAGTAGCTCTAACGCAAGCCAGCCTGCTTCTCGGGCCATATCAGAAGGCCTTTCGTTACGTTGAACCTGATCGTGTTCGATACCGCTTACAATATCTGCAAGTGCAGAAGAAAAAGATGTTGTGCTGCCTGGTTGACCACCTGACCGGGTGTGCCCCAGAGGAGCAAATGTTTCATGTGGATCAGCACATATTTCTTCACACCATATGAGCATATCTTTTTCATGGACGAGCTCTCGTAAACGAGCGAGTGTTTCAGAAGCAATTTCTGCAACTCGAACCCGACGGGCAACGCTTGTGCCACACTCGACACGGCACCTGATGATTTGCATGACATCATTGGTAGACGAGGGAAGAGACTCGATGGCGGACCAAAGCGTTGTGGCAAGCTCTTCATCTCCGCCAGCGGCTGATTCGACAGTGAGTGTTGTCCAGCGAACACAATGCGTTTGTTTGGTCTGCCAACGGACAGAACGACCTTCTTGAACGCTGTTTTTACTTGATTCTGTTAACGACAAAAGGGCACAGGCCCCGCTGGAGACCTCGTCAACTGAGTGTGGTTGAAGAGGTGGAATGTGTCGAACACCATCTGGAAGAGAATCGGAACGGCGAGAACCCCAAAGACAGTAGCACCCCGGTTGGAGCAAGTCTCCGAGTGAATCTTGCGCATCATGTGCTTCCTTCTGTTCCCAACGCCGTGACGACCAAAAAGCATCGTCCCAGCCAACAAAAATTCTTCTCGCCAGTAAGCCTGAGCTATTTTCAGATGTCTGATGAAGGGTTGCCGTGGTGCCTTTATAGGATGGTAGGATCTCTACTGGTAAGCCGCGAACATTTAGTTGAACAGGCATTGACGGGGTTGCAAATTGAAGCCCCTGTGGTTCGCCAAGAGCTTGAGAAAGAGCTTCACATGTTTCAGCGTTCGGCAAGATCCAAATGGTTTGGCATCCATCATGGGACAATTCAAAAATCATGGTACGTACCGCCGTTGCCTGCGCAGGACTTGCCCGATAGGGATCGAGCACTCTGCCACACAGAACAAATGCTGAGGCATTTTGCTCGCGTGCAATACGTACTGCTTTTTGAAGCGATTGTAGTGGAGCGTTCGATAATGCTTGAGCAATCGCTGGGGGAGCAGCCTCTGGAACTGCCGGAGGTTGGTCAATTGCCGGATCAAAAGCAAAAACGATGTCGGCCACGGTGAGAGGCTCCTTGAACGATTCAACAGAACAGTTAATCAAAACACCCACGGATTGATCTGGTGAGAATGGATGCTCTTGAACACACAAAGCACCAGGCACCAGAGAACTCAGGCAAGATAGGGGCACTGTAACGCCTAGTGTTCGTTCAACGCCATGTCAGTTTTTTGATCAAAAACAAGGGCTGTTTTGCAATGCATTTCTGGATGGCAACGTCTATTGCCTGTCAGGATGAAAGCATTGGTGGAGTGTTCACAATTTCGGACCAGATGTTCGAAGCCCAGTGAAGATCGTTCATTGCAGGGCCAACAGCGGCTATTATTTGGCATCTGAAGAGAACGCCTCGTTCGGCCCCCGCTGAAAAAAAGAAGTTCTTCAGCACTGTGTGTTGCGCTGAGTGCTCAATGGTAAAACCTGCCCTGTTCGATGGATGAGGTGCAATAAAAAGGCTGCGCCCCACCTGAGGCTGTCGAAGCAGAGCACAATCTGCTGTCTTCTCATCAGCATGTTTCCAATCAATGCTTTTGCCTGATGCAGAACCAGTAATCACCTCGGCAATGTCCACTTCATTGACAACACAGATTGACGCATCTCCAAGCACATTGTTTGTGGTAACCGATGCAATTAATTCCCATAGAGTGATATTCTTTACATGGCTTTGTTTCCACATTGCTGTTGCCCTGAGATTTCTGTCGTCGTTGGGTGTATACACGGCAACGACGTCTTCTCCGCGTAGCCACTGGTCGTGTACGTTGCATGCGGTGTGGAGGTCCAAGCCAAGAAGTCTGTATGTTTCATAGACAATGCCTTGCTTAGGTTGCTCGAGGTCAACTGTCGCGCAAGAATGTGGTCGTTCTTCTTTGTTAATTGGATCAAAGAGAATAGTAGTTGGAATGGATGAGCGTGTTGGCACAAAATTTTCCCTTGAGTCACAAATCTCAAAATAGTTTATCGTACCTCTCGAGACACTCCACCTACTTCAATAACTTTTTCGCGTGATTACCCATGACAAACATTGACTGGTCCGTTTTTGCTACCGATCCAATGGTCATTTGTGAACAAGCCGCTCGAGCAGGTGGGCGCGTGCTTCGTGACTGGGTGGGAAGATTTGAAGCATCCACGAAGGGGCCGCGAGACCTCGTCACCCAAGCTGACTTTGCCTCACAAGATGAGATTCGAAAAATTGTCCTTGGAGCGTTTCCCAGCCACGGTTTCGTGGGCGAGGAGGGAGATGGAAACGACACATTACTCAAGAAGTCGACTACTCAGATGCGTTGGATCGTTGATCCACTTGATGGGACAAGCAATTACGTTCATGGTTTTCCTTCATATTGTGTATCCGTTGCACTTGCACACGACGACGACATCCTTGTTGGTGTTATCTATGATCCAGAGCGAGACGAATGTTTTGCGGCCAGAAGCGGAGCTGGTGCGACGTGCAACGGCGAAGTCATTCGGGTGAGTGGTGAGACTGATCCGGCAGCAGCTCTGGTTGCCGCGAGTTTCCCTCCGCATGTTTCCAGTGAAGCACAATCCATCAGTGATTTTCTCTCCGTTGTGTCAAATGTTCATTCCGTGCGTCGAACTGGGTCGACAGCGATCAATCTCTCATATCTAGCCTGCGGGAGGATTGATGCGTTTTGGGTCCGGAAAATTGCCTGCTGGGATGTGGCAGCAGGTTTGCTCATCGCACGTGAAGCAGGAGCCTGTCTCGGACCCTTTTCCGGAGCACCCTCTGTGGAAATTTCACTTGAACGTCCGGCGTTTATTGCCACAAGTTCTTCGAAACTATTCCATTCCATGCAGAAAATGCTTGTATCAGGCGTGGTGTCATAACGATTTTGATGATGCTGTCAGCAAGGAAAAATCGCCTCTTTGTCCGGAACGTGCTACGTTTAAAGCGTCTTATCAATCTTTTCCTGTTTGCTTAATCGTTAGAGTCATTGGGTCATCTAACGCGGATGTGTGCTTGTGACGACTGATCGGGTGTTGTTCAGATTTTTTCGTTGTTGTGTAGCTGCAGTGTTGGGAACACTCGCGGGCCACGTTTGTGCGCAATCAGACGTTGATTCTGTCGAATTTGTTGAGCCCGCGACACGTGAGTCACAAACGAGTGAGGAAGCCGTTGCGAAGAAACAAATAATTCCGCCGGCTCATTCTGAACGAACTCACGTTGTCGAGGAAGCATCTCCCGAGCTGTTCTATTTGGAGAATGATCTTGGCCGTCTCGTTCCAGTTCCAGGTTTTCGTTACCAGGATTTCATTGATCTGATGAGGCTCAAAGATGGCTTGCCTGGCAAACCTCAGCCTCCAGTTGCCCTTTTGGAATCCATCACTCTGGAAATTACTCTGCCAACTCCATTGGAGGATTCTCAGGCTGCTGCAAAGTCCTGCATTGCAGAAGTGCAGTTTTCTGTTCGCCAGCTTCAAAGTGGTTGGGTCAGTCTGCCGATTGACCTGCGTGGCTTTGTCATCACGGGTGCTCCAGTCCATCAGGGACCTGGAGACATGTTCTTCGCAGCATCTCCAGAAATATCTGAATCACCGCGGCCACCTCGAATCTGGTTCAACTCAACAGAAAAGGAAGTTCAACATTCAGTTACTATCTCAGGAAGGGTGCTTGTTGAATCATCAAGTGCATCAGATACCGTTACGGTCAATGTTCCTCCAGCGACTGCTTCTTTATTGGAGATTCGAACACGGAGAAAGCAACCTGTAGTAACAGTTTGGCCAGCTTCCCTCACAGCATCCATTGAGCCTGTTGATGACCCTGTTGATGACCAAGAAGACCAAATCTCAGAAAGTCGAGTTCGTGTGGTTGGGGGTGTTGGCCAGATAGAGGTTCGAGTGAGTGACAAGCAAACGCCGAGTCAAACACTCGCGGCTGTTCCGGGTGTCATGGCAGAGAGTCTGATCCGTGTGGATGGGAAGACCGCATTCATCAACTCAACATTACGTTTTGAAAACTTGCCAAGAACTACTTCTGTGTTGCAGATAGGTTTGCCTCCTCGAACCACCTTGCGAAGTGTACGAGCCCCATCAGTCTTGATTGAGCAGAAGGGAAGTCTGGAGTCACCAATTGCCGTTGTCCAGGTTGCGAGAGAGCCATCTGGTGACGTGACCGTTGGGTTAGAATGTGACCGCACAATTGATGCCTCAGGTCGAGATCCATTTGAGGTGCTTGGTTTTCGTGTCCAAGGTGTTCCTGATTGGCGCCAGCGGGGACGCGTGAGCATCGTTGTACTTGGTGATTGGCAAGTAGAATGGGAGGACATCGGTCTAAACCGACGAATCGATCCAACGCCATCAGCAAAAACGACTGGTTTTGTTGCTGCCTTTGCCTACGAATCCCAGCCAGCCTCGTTGCCGTTGCGTGTGCGTCCGCGTGGAAGTCGTATTGTTATCGAGCCGGAATATCAATACTCCGTGAGTGCAGCAAGAGTGGGGC
The DNA here is from genome assembly GCA_039831735.1 of Pirellulales bacterium. Taxonomy (GTDB): domain Bacteria; phylum Planctomycetota; class Planctomycetia; order Pirellulales; family UBA1268; genus CACORA01. The sequence goes on along the minus strand of JBDOMS010000167.1, from coordinate 189 downwards.
TTGAAGCACGCCTACGAACAAGTGTTCGTGGGGCGGCGGTGTCACGGTTGGTGATCGCACTCGATGGATGGGAAGTAGAGGATGTCGGTCCCATTGGTCTTGTTGATACGACATCCACCGATTCCGATGGTGAAAAATTGGTAATCGCGTTTCAGCAAGGTCTTTCTGGAAATTCAGTTATCGATTTTC
>JBDOMS010000276.1:0-2281 GCA_039831735.1 Pirellulales bacterium | reverse complement strand
GGACTCAAATCTGATTCACCCGGCAGCATGAGGCTTGAGTCACCGCCATAGGCTCCGCCGGGAATAGCGATCACCGGTTGCGGTGGAACTGGTTGTGTGGCTGGTGGGGCATGAACTGGAGGTTCGGACACAGGTTTTTCTTCAGGGGAAGGTTCAACTGGAACCAGTCCTTCCCATAATTCACCGCATGCTGAGGCCGATATCCAAGAAAGACCATTGTCTCGAGACACTTTCGTGTTTCGTCCGATTAGCCCGTCTCGAACCATTTTTTTCATGTCAGCAAGAGGACGAGGGCCAAGTTCCCGAGTTCCCTTCCTCCAGAGATACATCTCTGCCATTGACTACTCTCTCGCTTTCTCAAACTGAATATACACTGGATCGCCAGCTTGTGCTTTAAGTTGTGTCCCTTTTGGAATCTGACCATTTGTATCACATGTTGTACAAGCGGTCATAGTGTTTCCCGTCTGACTACCCCCTGCAAAGAAGATTTGTTTGGAGGCTCTCGTACTTGCGTCGCCCCCTGAAATCGACCATGCTCCTGCAGATGACTTCCTGAGACGTCCAACACAACGAAAGTGAGTCAGGTCACGAAGTTGCTGAGCGATTTTTTGTTCGGTTGAGTCAATGGATGCTGCTGCTGCACGTGCTTCTGTCTCAACTCCCTGCACAAATGCTTTACACTTTTCCCGATTGTCTCGTATCCATTGGGTTGTATCCTGTTCATCAGGATCAAAAACAGAACTAAAAATAGTATTATCCACGCCCCTGATGAGTATGGTCTGGCCATCGTCGGCTGTTCCACCATCCATCTTCTCGCACGACTCATTGAACATTTCTTTGAGGCTTGGTCTTGCCTCAAAGGATTCCTTTGCAATGAAGTACAACAGTATTGCCTGTAAGCAAGGGTCAATATGAATGGTAGTGTCTGCTGGCCATTGTGTATTCGAGCATGTTTGAATCACTGTCACGATCAATTGATCAATGGATGCGTCTTCTTCAAGTGCCTTCTCTATGGACTCTTTGCAGTCCAGTGCCAACAGTTTTTGCGGTGAGTCAGTGACGGTGTATTGGTCCTGCTTGAAAATCAATGTTGATGTTGGCCATATTTTATTTTGATCCGGTAATCCAGTTACGTAGCGAATATTTTTTGATTGTTCCGGAATCGGACGGTCTTTGAGCAGGCAATAATAACGAGGGTATTGAAGTGCTTGTCCGTCATCATCTCCTTTCTTCTCCAAGATGGCTCCATCAATTTCTTCACCATATCGGCTTGTAAGAATTCTGACGAAATTGTTCTCAACGCCATCAGTATTTTCTTTTGTATTCTCTGTGAAGTGCTCCAATGATTTCTTCAGCCAGTTGCTGACTGGCACTGGACTGAAGCCCTGTAATTGCATCACCTCAGGGCTGAGTTTCTCAAATCTTGCAAGCAATGCCTCGGCCTTTGTGGCGCTCAAGCTGTTTGGATCACCAAGTTGCTCATGAAACTGTTGCCATTCTGAAAAAGCTTGCCACTGGGGGTGTTTGCTGGCGACCGCGAGGTAGTCTCTTGCATTGGGGCCGGATCCGATCTCCCTTGAGAGGGCTCGAAGGGCATTGCCATACTCGGCATATTTTCCATCCATCAGGAGGCGATCGGCCTGGTCTTCTTTTTGCGCCAGTCCAGCCACAATGTCACATCGGCTTCGAAGAGTATTGATTGATGTGAGTACATCCGAATTGGGTTCGACAAGCTTTGCAATGTTTTCGGGAATGAGGCGCCTGCTCCCGTAGCCTTCTGATGCCGATGGGCATGCAGGTGTGTCAGTTAACGCACGAAGATATGTAATCTCCTTGAAGGCATCTTCAGCCTTGGAGCGAGCACTTCTCACGTCATCAGCCACCATGACTTTCGTGGCTGATACTGTTGCTTGTATTCGATAGACAGCGTCCTCAAAAGCTACAGAAGCAGCTGAGTCGTATGCTTTTGACGTACGCCGCAGGATGGACTCAGGTGTTACCAATTTCTTGGCGAATGCATCGAGGGAAGAACTTTTTTGCTTTCGAATAGTAGAGAGCAGATGGGTGGCAACGGTGAAGCTCTTTGGCCACTCAGCCAGAGGATCTGGTCGAGCTTCTGCCTCCAGTGTCTTGAGCGCAGACGTCAATGCATCAAGGTTTTGTGAGAATAGAGTGCGATCAGATGCCCACTGCTGGCGAGCAGACTCAATTTGGGACAATGCCTCAATCACAGCTGGGTCATTACGCACGGTATCAGGCCACGCCGATCCCAATGTCTCAC
>JBDOMS010000342.1:0-2284 GCA_039831735.1 Pirellulales bacterium | reverse complement strand
GGAGCAAAAGCAATTGGATCTTTTGGCGAGTTAAAACTGGAAGGAAAGGAAGTTGGTACAACCTGGACTAAATTAGACGCAAATGCAGATGCTGGCTCAAATACACTCATCCTAAAAGAACCAGTTGATTGGCAGCCTGGGAACGAAGTATTCATTACTTCAACCAGTTTTAGAGCACACGAAGCAGAAAGAATGGTAATAGAATCAGTATCAGAGGATAAACTAACATTAAACCTGACAATCCCTCTTGTATACTCCCACCAAGGTCAAACGTACAATGAAAGTGGAATCGTTTTTACACTAGCTGCCGAGGTTGGGTTACTGACCAGAAATATCAAAGTTCATTACATTGTCACCAACTGGTTCCACCATGGCCTCCAGCGGTGTATTTTCCTGATCAGCAAATTCTTTTGGTAAGATACTTTTTGGACCAGTGTCTCTTGGCCCACCAACGCCAGACGGTACGTAGTCGTCGCCCTCCTGATCCTCCGAGCTCACAGCTTTTTTTTCTTCGGGTGCTCCTGAATCCACACCCTGGTATTTTACAATCGTCACCCGGTACGAACCTTCCATCGCACCGTCACCACGAGTGAATGAAGTGAGTTCATAGCGACCTGAAGAATCTGTAAATCCATTTGCCGACTGCTGTTTATTATTTGGAAGAAAGGACACAATGGCATCGGTAACAGGCGAGTTGTCCATCACGACAACTCCCGTCACCTTATATGTAGGCGGCCGCTGTGGCCCCCGAGAACACCCAATTGAACAACAGAACAAGACGAGGAAGAGCACACTCAAACACGTTTGTTTGCTGACCATAAAACGCATGAATTCTTTTCCTTTTTAAAAATTTTTTCTGACGTCATACAGGAACACCCCAAGCCTACGTCCGGCTATCGTGGAACCTATGGAAGTTTGGCAAGCTCACCACCAGATTTGGTTCCAAGTGCACCCCAGACACCATAGCGACTTGGAACAGTGGAGTTCCTACCTGGGGACGCCGACGAACTACCGTTACAGTCAATAGTATCAGTGATGAAATGGGTAGCACCATCACCCATAACAACAACTACACCACCGGGATGCCCACTTGTTGGCGGATAGACGACCGTCGTCGAGTCAGCCCATTGATTGTCATTACCCTCGCATGAAGGGCTATTTGGCGGAGTCACTGTATTGAATCCAGTTCGACCAATCTGACCATCCCTCCATTGGTTCCCACGATATCCTTTAGTCTGAATACCAGCTGGCAGAAACCCATTATTATTGTACGTCAGACAAATACTTGGATTTGCCTGAAGACCCGCAACATTCATCACCTCATGCTGCCGGATATTATCTCTCGCACCAGAGGTATTTCTCGAGGAATCCTTGAGATGGTGCATAACCTCACTCAACGCAACAGTATTTGAGAGGCCGTCGGTCACTTTTGAAAACTTGCAGCCACTCGAGGCTATTTGGTTACTTGCATCGTAAGTTGCCGGATAAAAGATTCCACGCCCCGTATCATCAATCCAATTTCCTGATTGACCTCGCCAATTATGGTGCTGAACATTGTCACCCGCACAAACGACATAGTTACCCGAACGCCGCGCACCGGTTTGCTTCCAGTCATCAGGTACATCACTCGGACATCTCATCCATGCAAAGTTCTTATTCCAAACCCCCCAGCCTCGCCACGGGTAAGGACCACCGGCAGGATTCCCGGAATCACCGGCCATGATTTGCTCATAAATGGTTACCTCTTCCATGAAAGCCAATAACTCCTGAAAGACACTCCGACGTGCTGCATTATTCTCCTGAGCTTGTTTTGACCCACTGAACCAACAACATGTACCACCATTCGAAGCCGGAAACCGTTCCTGCTGTGTATCAGCAAAATTGTGAAGCGCGAGCCCTAACTGCTTGAGATTACTCGTACAAAGACTTCTTCTCGCAGCTTCTCGGGCCTGCTGCACTGCTGGCAAAAGAAGACCAACAAGGACACCGATGATAGCAATCACTACAAGCAGTTCGATCAGCGTAAATGCTTTTCGACTTGCAAATTGTTTTCTTTGATAAGTCATAGCAAGAACCCCATGAAGAAATGATGTATGCCCCTTAACCCTGAAGCTAAATGTATCCTAAATGAATTGGATAACGAACTTCAATTTCGCCATTTTCAAAGAAGTCTTTACTGTACATCAACAATGAAATGCGTCACTCGTACATAGAAATGTTTTTTGTATACAAAATGATGCTGCTCGAAGATAACTCTCAAGTGAGACCGACAGATCAAGACTTT
>JBDOMS010000096.1:0-2287 GCA_039831735.1 Pirellulales bacterium | reverse complement strand
AAGACACCACCCGTGAACCAATAGTGGCCTGGGACGACTTGGGCGCTGGAGACGGTCAACTTGTTGCATTCAGCGAAGGTGGAGAAGCCGCTCAGCCTTTTCGCCCCGAACACAAGCCAGTGGACGCATACATCTCTGCCCTTATTGATCACCTCGAACTGGCTCATTCATCTGCATAATCCTTACATCCATGGCCGCATAATCGTCATAACTCAAAATCCGACCGACACCCAAAAAGTAGGTAAGAATCATTACAGACGTTTTATTTTCACGCAGGAGCATGCTCAACACCATGGCTACGGTAAGCACTAGTACAAAGTCTCTCTCACAACTCAAAGAAGAGATATGCGACATCGGTCGACGCATCTACAACAAAGGTTTTGCAGCTGGAAACGATGGGAATATCTCATTCCGCCTCAATGAGAAGGAGGTGCTGTGTACGCCAACCATGATTTCGAAGGGATTTATGAAGCCTTCTGATCTGTGTATTGTTGATATGGATGGAAACCAACTTGCTGGTCAACGAAAGCGGTCAAGTGAGATTCTTCTCCATCTCACAATCATGAAAGAGCGGTCGGATATCAACAGTGTCGTGCATTGTCATCCACCCCATGCAACCGCATTTGCAGTTGCCAGAGAACCCATTCCACAGTGCGTACTCCCGGAGGTCGAGGTCTTTCTCGGTGATGTGCCCATTACACGGTATGAAACTCCCGGCGGACAAAAATTCGCAGACACAGTAAAGCCTTTTGTTCAACAGTCAAACGTCGTTATTTTGGCAAACCATGGCACAGTGAGTTTTGGTGAAACAGTCGAAAAGGCCTATTGGTGGACAGAGATTCTCGATGCGTACTGTCGTATTCTGATGCTGTCAAAAGATCTTGGACGGGTCACCTATCTTACGAAAAAAGAGACGAAGGAACTACTCGATCTGAAAGCAAAGTGGGGCTACAGTGATCCACGTTTAGATGCAAACATGGAGAATTGTGATATTTGTGCAAACGACATTTTCCGCTCAAGTTGGGGGACCACAGGAGTAACACGAAAAGCTTTTGATGCCCCTCCTCCGATGGGAGCTCATGAAAATAAAGACTCCGTATCACAGGACATAGACCAAGAAGCACTCGTGCGAATTGTCACCGAACAGGTCTGTAAACAACTCGGAATCACAGCTGCATAGGGCACCCATAAAAAAGTCTACGAAGGGATGAAAACGTCATGAAGGTTGGCATTATTGGTGGCGGTGGAATCGTGGGATCCTCGGCAGGTTTTGCGCTGCAACTTGGTGGTATCGTGCATGAGATTGTACTCGTTGATGCAAACCATGAACTGGCTGATGGCCAAGCTCTTGATATGCTCCACGGCACTGCTGCAATCTCTGATCAAGTTATTTATGCAGGCACGTATGATTGTCTTGCTGATGCAGATGTCATTTGTATCACAGCTGGACTTCGACGGAAGCCTGATGAAAGTCGTTTGGCACTGATTAATCGAAATGTAGAACTTTTCAAAACAATTCTCCAATCAATTCAAACAGCAGGCTTAAAATCTGATGCAAAGATTCTTGTTGTAAGCAATCCCGTTGACATTCTTACCTATCTTGCTGAAAAGGCATTGGGGCTCTCTGCAGGTCGCGTGCTTGGACTTGGAACGCTTCTTGATACCCTTCGTTTTCGCAGTTTGCTAGCCATGAACCTACAGGCGCCAGCAACACAGTTAGAAGCCATGATTATCGGCGAACACGGCGACAGTATGGTTCCTGTGTGGTCGAGTGCATCCATCGCGGGCCTCCCACTTGAGAAATGGCCAGGATTTACGCATCGACTTGGTGAAGACGTCTTTCTCCGAGCCAAGACCTCCGGTGCGGAGATGATCAAAAAGAAAACTGGGGCTGGGTTTGCCGTTGGCGTCTCTATCGCAGAAGTGATTCACTCCATGGCATTGGATGCTAAGCGAGTCATGCCAATATCCACTGTCATGCAAGGTGCCTATGGACTACGAGATGTGAGTATCTCAGTGCCGACGGTTATTGGTCGTAGTGGTGCTGAAAAGGTCGTCGAATTAGACCTCTGGCCAAAGGAAAATCAAGGGCTTCGACGAAGCGCTGGCGTCCTTCAGGATACGCTTCAAAACGTCCTGTAGACAGTGCGTGAGCATAACTGCTGCGTGTCTAGATCACGTGTGTGTGACACGACGATCATCTGTAACACAACCCTTCTGGCAAGCAGTTTTCATCAAACCATAACTCGGAAAGAGTGCAGCCAACACAAAGTGTTTCCAGCAACGA
>JBDOMS010000441.1:0-9908 GCA_039831735.1 Pirellulales bacterium | reverse complement strand
GTGCAGGTGACGCTGGAGCCGGATTCGCTGTTGTTGCTGACGAGGTCCGTTTATTAGCACAACGTTCGGCCGCGGCTGCAAAAGAAACTGCCGATCGGATCGAAGCAGCCATTGTAAGTAGCCAACAAGGTGCATCGAGTTGTGAACGAGTTGGAAAATCCCTTGATGAAATTGCAGATCGAATCAAGGCTGCTGATCAGCTTGTAGCTGAAATAGCAACCGCCGCTCGCGAACAGTCACAAGGAATTCGTCAAATCAGTACGGCCATGACACAACTTGACACAATCACACAGGAAAACGCAAACCGCGCTGGTGATGGTGCTCGTGCAGCAGCTGATCTATCTGATCAGGCAGATGCGCTTGAAAATGTGGTGGAAAAACTTCGGTCACTTGTCACACATTCCCGGCAGCAACCTGGTGAAACCAATCTCCGCACACCATCGTTTCAAAGAACGATTCAACCATCGGCTGCCCCCAGAATACCAATGCCTGGCGACGATGATGCTGACACGGGAGTTTCCGATACAGAGGATCAAAACTTCACGAGTTTCTGAAATACTCTCAATCTCTATATCCTTTCTTTGAGAAATGAGACGAAGAGGGCCCTAAAAAACTCTATAATGATGGATGACTTATCTCCCCAGGCTTTCACTTTTTTGACAAAAGTGATCTATCAGCACAGTCGAATCCGACTTGGGCCAGATAGGACTGCATTTGTTTCTGGACGACTCACACAGCGACTGCGTGAACTCGGCTGCTCGAGCTATGATGAATATTGCCATCTGATTGATAGCTCGAAAAACAATCGTGAGATAGAATGTCTCGTTGATCTCATCTCTACCAATCACACCCAGTTTTTTCGGGAACCTGAGCACTTTTCAATACTTGCAAAACAGTCACTACCTTCAGTAGTGCCTAAACACATTCGAAACAGGAAAGAGCTCCGAGTATGGTGTGCTGCAGCTGCATCCGGTGAAGAGGCATATTCACTTGCTATCGTCATCTCTGAATATCTTCGACTCACTGCTATGCCATGGACCATTGTGGCCTCTGACATCTCTCACCGAATGCTTGACCACTGCCGACTTGGAATCTACGAAGTTGCGAAAGTTCAACTTCCTCATTCAAAACTACTCCCCCACTATTTTCTTCGTGGGGTTGGAACTCGAAATGGATTTTATCGCGTAAAACGTGAATTGCGTGATCATGTTATTGTAAAAACTATTAATCTCTTTCAGCCAACTTATCCTATCCAAAATAGACAGGATGTGATTTTTTGTCGAAATGTCATGATCTATTTTGACAAAGAGTCACGTCAACTTCTTGTGGATAAGCTTTTTGACCAAATGAATCCTGGAGGATTTCTATTTATCGGTCATTCAGAAAGCCTTCTAGGACTTCATCACCTCTTCCAGCAGATAGGCCCCTCTGTCTATCAGCGACCAGAATAACGTTGCCCCCATACTAAGCCATGTCTAATTCATCTTTACACAGAATTCGAGTCCTCGTTGTTGATGATTCTGCATTAGTACGTCAGGCCATTAGTGATGCTCTCGGACGAGACCCAGAAATTGAAGTTGTTGGAACAGCATGTGATCCATATGTCGCACGCGAAAAAATTGCCCATGTTGCACCTGATGTTATTACCCTTGACTTAGAAATGCCACGGATGGATGGACTGACTTTCCTGAAAATACTCATGGAACATCATCCTCTTCCAGTGGTTGTTATCAGTTCTCTTACACAGCACGGATCTCAAGCAGCGATTGATGCAGTTGAGGCAGGTGCTGTGGATGTGTTAGCAAAACCTGATGGCACCATGTCGATTGGTTCCCTTGCAGACAAACTGTCGTTTCACATCAAGGCTGCCGCCGCTGCAGCCCCCAGACTTCAGGGGCGTCACCTGAAGGATATTGCAGTTCCTGAATGTACTCAGCAACCCAGCCTAGACTCACGTCAAATTATTGTGATTGGTGCATCAACTGGTGGCATTGAAGCTCTCAGACATATTATCCCACATCTTCCTGATACCCTTCCTCCCATCGCAATCGTTCAGCATATTTCTTCTTTTTTTTCTCGTGCGGTTGCTGAACGACTTGCAGAACACAGTCGTATTCGTGTTCGAGAAGCAGGAGATAACGAACCTCTGCATTCTGGAGAATGTGTTCTTGCTCCAGGCAACACACATCTGGCTTTAGAGTATCAAGGGAATCACTACACGACAAAACTACTCACGACACCTGCGATCCACCATTGTCGACCTGCTGTTGATGTACTTTTTCGCTCTGTCGCTGGACTTGCAGGTTCACATGCTCTAGCAGTTCTTCTCACTGGCATGGGATGTGATGGAGCCCTTGGCATGCAGTCCATTCGTCATGCTGGAGGACGAACCATCGCCCAGAATGAAGCGAGTTGTGTGGTATACGGCATGCCTCGAGCTGCTCTTGAGATCGGAGTAGTGGATAAAGTCTGCTCTTTGGAGTCCATTCCTGCAGAAATCATCAAAGCTGTACTTGATAACACTAAACGGGATCAAGAAGAAAATGAGTCTCCATGACTCCCTTCCCTTTTATTGTTATTCCACCCCGTTCCTCAAATGTAAATTCGTTCTCGAGAAGATTTCGAGTTGCTGCCGAAACATGAATTCGCCCACCTTCTCCATGTGATTCCATGCGGCTTGCAATATTTACAGTATCGCCCCATAAATCATAAATGAACTTATGTCGTCCAATAACACCGGCTACCACTGGACCTGAATGAATGCCTATGCGGAGTCCCAGTGGAACATTACGGCCATGGATCACAGCTGTGAATGCTGATTGCATTCCAATGGCAACCTCTGCCATTACTTTTGCATGATCAGATCGTGATACCGGCACACCAGCGACTGCCATATATGCGTCACCAATTGTTTTTATTTTTTCGACACCCAATGTACTCGCTACATCATCAAACGCAGAAAAAACCGCATCTAACATTTCAACAAGTTGTTGAGCATCAACATGCTGGGAGTACGATGTAAACCCACTGAGATCAGCAAACAAGACACTTGCCTCAGGAAAGCTCTCTGCGATCGTTTGTTCACCTTCCTTGAGTCTTTCAGCTATTTTGAGGGGAAGGATATTGAGGAGGAGTCGCTCTGATTTTTCTCTTTCCTCTTTGAGTTCCGCAAGGCTTTTCTCAAGAGCTGCAAACGCTGCATTCCTCTCTATCAGACGATGATACCCTTCAGAATGAACACGAATTCGTGCAACAAGCTCCACTTCATCCGGTAGTTTCACTAAATAGTCGCTCGCACCCGCCCCAAGTAATCGAGCCTTGATAATGGGCTCCTCCTGCGCCGAAAGCACAATCACTGGAACGTGTGCCGTCTCCGGCAATTCACGAAATCGCGCTACCATATCAAGCCCTTCAACATCGGGCATCACGAGGTCCTGTAGGATGAGTGTTGGCTGGAACTCCTTTGCGGCTTCCAGAGCACCCTCTCCCGTCTTTTGGAATTCAAAGGCAATATCCTCGGCGCCTGCAACAAGTCTTTTTACAGCAGCACCAATCATGGCTTGGTCATCAACAAGCAAGACACGATGACGATTGGTTGGAGGTGCAGAAGGAGCAGACATTGGTAGTACAAAAGCCTCTTTTTCTAAAAATGACTCCACACCTACTCAGCATACTCTAGTCATGAGTTCATGGAGTTTGAAAAACTGGTGAATCTATTGATGACCTTACCGAAAAAACGTTTTTTCGAAGCATTGAGTTGCTGTTTTTGGACCGAAATATAGGAATCCAGGGATAATTGTACGAAGCTGCAGTTTCCAATAGACCCTGAAACATACACGCTGCCGAATCCATTTTATATGAAATCATCTTTGTTTTATCAGAGACTCTGTATCTCCTGTCTCGCCGTACTTTCCCTATTTTGCCACGAGTACGGTATTCTTTCCGCACAAGAAGGCGTTGATCAAGAACCATCTCAGCCCATCGACCCCCCTCGTACAGTACTCGACCCAATTGCTGAAACGGTTGTTCAGTCACTCCGATACCCGGAACCAACGACCCCTCGTGGGTGGCTCGAGGCGGCAATCAAAGCGATTGATGTAGATGCACTTGCTGATTCCATTCAATTCTACCGTCGTTTTCTTGATGCCGTTGCTGATGTAGATCGTGATGATCGAAATTCTGTGCTCGCAGATATTGGTGATTCGATTAATGACGCCCATTTACATCGCCTTTATCGTGCACTCGCCCCGTATGAACCAGATGCACCGAAAGTTATACAATCGATACTCTCCCTATCCAGCCAAAGAAAACGAGAGCCTCAGCAGATTGAAGAAGCTCTCAAAATGCTTCAAAGTGATCATCGAGAGGAAAGACTTCGTGCACTCGACCAGCTGACGAGTGCTGGTATAAATGCGCTACCAAAACTTATAGCGCTGCTCCAGACTACAGATACTGAGAACTCACGTGCTCGTAACCTCGCATTAGGACTTATTCATAATCTTGGTTCAGATGGTCGTGACACACTTTTGTCATGGCTTGGTTCTGAGGATAGAGAGCATTGGCCAGGAATTATTACTGCTCTTTCAGCAATCAGTGATGAAGATACTTGTTTCTTACTTGCACCAGCTCTCGCTGCTGACTCACCTCCAGCAGCAAAAACCGCAGCAAACGCATCGCTCGCAGCCCTTGGTCTTTCTCCAACATTACGTGAGGCGAAAGAAATACTCACATTGCAACTCGACCGTACTCTTTCACCAATGACGTTGCCAGCAGGCAGCACTGGCTTGAAAACCACGGTAAAGCTCTTTCAGTGGAATCCAACACAAGGCATTCCAGAGTTGACCGACGTCTCAATGCAAAATGCACAAGCCCTACGAGCCAATCATCTGGCACGGGATCTTGCAGCTTTATCTCCGACAAGTCCAAAGCATATTACACTCGTCATTTTGGCAAGAATGACATTCTTGGCATCAGAATACAGTGACGATTCTGGCAAACTTGCGAATATTCCCCCGGATGAAGTCATGGCAAGCATTGCTGGTCCCCAAGGTTATGATCCAGCACTTGCTGCTGTAGTTCTCAAAGAAGCAAGTTCTCGTGGGCTTATTGGTGCGGCAACAGTTACCGCAAAAGCGATACGGCTTGGGGCAACAAACGAACACATGACACAACAGTCGACCACCCAGCCACACGACACACGCGACTCGCTTCTATCCGCTATGCGACTACCTTACTTCGACCTTCAATTTGAAGCAGCACAGGCACTCGCTATATGCGGAGGACAACCACCATACTATCAATCAACCAAAGTGCTTGAGACACTTATGCATGCAGCAACCTCCACAGGTATCGATCGTGCCATTGTTGCTCACCCAGATCATGACATCCTTGAAGAAATGGCAACAAATGTGTCACGTTTTGGGTACCAGCCAGTTCGTGTTCGCTCCAGTCGAGATGCTATTCTTGCTGCCCGTAATTCTATTGATACCACCGTAATACTCCTTGCTGCCAAACTCGACGGGCTCTCCACAGCTGAAACGATTCGATTTCTTCGAGCAAGTAGTACCACTGCATCTATACCGGTTCTTGTCATCGTTGATCCACTTGATGATCAACCTCTTGGTACTTTCATGACTCACCTCACCATTTCTCTCAGGGATCATAATGGAGTAGCAATCGTTGACCGAATGGAAAGTTTTTTCCAACCAGTAACTGATGCTTCAACTGGCACCATTGTTAGGAAAGCGAGGTTCATAACCGCTCTATCAGAGGCTTCTGGATATGCATCCTCTGCTGACCGTCAATGGCGACGTGCACAGGCTGCATCACGACGATCCCGTGCAGTCATCGCCTTAGAACAACTTGCCTTCCTCGGCGAAGCAGGATGGGATGTTTCAAAGGCCGCATCCATCGCACAGGAAGCCCTTCTTGATGACGATACGCATCTCGCTGCAGTGTCATTTTTATCTGTTTTAGGCACACCTGTAGCTCAACAAACCCTCTATTATGAGGCTTGTGAACTCGATCTTCCAGCCACTCAGCGATTGCAGGCTCGTGATGGATTTGCAACCAGTGTTCGAAGAAATGGAATACTTTTAGAAAGTCGTCATCTTCTGGATCTCAGCACACTGTACAATAAAAGTTCGGATCCTCGAAACCAACAAGTGGCTAGCGAACTATTCAAGATACTTGAATCACACGAGATACGATTCAAGAATATTCCAAGTGATGCTCAGAAAGACCCCCCAAACTGAAGAAACATCGAATCCTCCGCCCATTGCCGGCTTGATTGGCACAAGCATTGCCATGCAGGAAGTTTACGCACTCACACGTCGTGTCGCGTGCTCCAATGCATCAGTTCTGTTAGTAGGCGAGACTGGTACTGGCAAGGAACTTATTGCGAAGGCAATTCATACACTTTCGCCAAGAAGTACTGGGCCCTTTGTTCGTGTCAATTGTGGTGCTCTTTCTGAAAGCCTTTTGGAGAGTGAACTCTTTGGGCATGTCAGAGGCTCTTTTACTGGTGCGGTCACAAATCGTGCAGGTCGATTTGAAGCAGCACACACAGGAACCATTTTTCTTGACGAGATCAATTCCACGACATCAAAGCTTCAAGTCAAACTTCTCCGGGTGCTACAAGAGCGTGAGTTTGAACGTGTTGGTGATACAGAAACCATAAGCGTTGACACTCGTGTTATCGCTGCTAGTAATTGTGAACTTCTTGACGAAGTGGCAAAAGACACATTTCGTGAAGATCTCTATTATCGGCTCAATGTTGTACCGATTTATCTTCCTCCGCTCCGCTCTCGCCGAGACGATTTATCTCTTCTCATCACATATTTTCTTGAGCACTACAACAAGCAATCGAATCATTTTGTATCCCGCCTGAGCAAAGATGCAATGGACGTGCTTGCCGCTTACCATTGGCCTGGCAATGTTCGAGAATTACAGAATGTTATTGAACGAGGTGTCATCTTGGCTGATGGTGACGAGATAACACTTGACATGCTCCCACCAGCCATTCGAGGTGATCGACCATTCATGTCTCTTCCAGGCAGGGGCGGAGACCTAGACAGTCTGGCTCGAGACCTTGTGGAACAAGGCATGGCAACAACAACTCCTGATGATGACAACCTTTACGATCGAATAGTAAACCGAGTTGAACGGGAACTTATTGCTCAAATGTTGGCAGCATGCAATGGAGTACAACTCAAGGCTGCTGCGAGATTAGGCATTAATCGAAATACACTTCGCAAGAAATTACTAGACCATGGTCTTGAAGAGTCCGAGCCGACGTAGCGTCGATTCAAGATCTTCTTTATCAAAAACGTTACATGGTCTTATTCTTGTGCCAAGACACAACAAAATTAGTGATTCTTTGCGTGTTCTACCATTTCTCGTGCATGATAGCTTGATCGCACAAACGGGCCTGAAGCAACACTGTGAAATCCCATCTTGCGGGCAATTGCTCCAATGTCATCAAACTCCTGGGGAGGCACGTATCGTTTTACTGCAAGTGAATCTGGAGTAGGTTGCAGATACTGCCCGAGTGTGAGGAAATCTACTTCATGATCGACAAGATCTGAAAATACATCGATAAGTTCATCTCGCGTTTCACCAAGACCTAGCATCAGCCCACTTTTTGTCTTCACAGAAGGGTATATCTTTTTTGCATCAGCAAGTAATTGAAGCGTCCAACGATACTGACTTTTTCGTCCTCGAACTTCTCTATACAGTCTCGGAACAGTTTCGGTGTTGTGGTTAAAGACATCCGGTTTTGAAGACATCAACGTTTCTAGAGCCTTCTCTTTTCCGATAAAGTCTGGCACTAAGACCTCAATTGTAGCGCCTGTTACCGCACGTACAGCTGCCACAGTCTTGCAAAAGTGGTCTGCACCACCATCTGAAAGATCGTCTCGGGTAACACTGGTTATGACAACATGCTCTAAACCAAGCCGACGTGCAGCTTCGGCCACCCGATCAGGCTCATCTATTTCAAGTTCCTCAGTCTTTCCTTTTGGAACAGAACAAAAACCACATGGACGAGTACAAACATTGCCGAGAATCATGAAGGTGGCTGTACGTTGAGACCAACACTCGAGTCGGTTGGGACATTTTGCAGATGAACAGACAGTCTCAAGATCAAGCTCTGCAATGAGATCTGCTGTTTCTCCATGACCACCACCTGGCTGGAGATTTCGTCGCAGCCACGGGGGTAATCTTCGAGTAGAAGATACATCATCAACAGCTGATGTACGATCAATAATTGGAAAGAGGTCCTTCATTTCAGTTCTCATATCGTCTAATACATCTTACTTTTTCTAAGGGGACAACTACAGTGGTAAAGGAAATCCTGAGTGGATATGAGGCTGTGGAAACCCAAAAGAATCAACGATTGAATGAACAAGCGCAGACCGAACATCCTGCAGTCGAATACGTCGTTGGACATCAACCTCCATGCATGACATCGTACGCATCACATGACTTGATGCGAGGGGTGAGGTTTGAACTCGATGCACGGGAAGCGTGTTTCGCTGGACATTGAGGAAACCCCCGTGCCAGATAACTCCTCGGCGGATTGCGAGACCGACTGAAGCCAATAAACCCGTTCGCCCAAAGATTCCTGCATGGCTTGAGTCACGAACTGCCGCACAGCGCACCTGCCGCAAAGCACTTTCCACCGAAAGTTCAAAGCAGTCTAGAAGACCCCCAACATCATACGCATCAAATCCAAGATCTTGCATTGTTACAAAGAGTGAAATGCCAATTTGTCCCGGCCCATGAAGCACTGCTCCACCACCTCGCCCAACATAGCGAACACCCAAGTGATGTGCTTGAAGTTCCTCATCAGTCAGGTTGATATCCACGCGTGATCCTGACCGGCCCACTGTAATGATGGGCTTGAGTTCGTAGAGGATTAGCGTAGGGAGCCGGCCACGAGATTCAGATATCTCCCAAGCAAGTTTTTCAGCCATTAATATATACGCATCATAATCGATTTGACCTGCGAGCCAAACTGCCAACGAACGTGATTGCTCGAGATATTTTTTTTCATGCATTAGTTTTTCTCATGCACTAAGAGAATGGTCAAGCATGGAATACATGTGGCTATGTACTTTTTTTTCAACATTGAAAATCTTTTGCATCACATTCACGATGATAAATCTTGGGTAAGGGCTTGCCATGGGACGGTGGCCCATGCAATGGCATCAGGAAGAGAGCCCGACCGTGAAAACTTTATTGCTGATGCAGTCTCGGCATGTGCCTTCTCAAGGCAACGATCAACTCGGTTTGTAAGCCGTTCAAGCCATTCTGGAACCTCCACGCCCGATCCACTTGCGATACCAAGAAAACTCTTTGCTCTCTCCTCTAAAATATCACCCGCACCTAATGGACTACCTGTAGTAAGTTCCGAAACAGCTGGCTCCACAAATGATTCCAGTTCATCCTGCTCAAGTGCAGCAGTAAATGCACGCCGCACACGGTCATTGATACTGGCAAGCCGTACTCCTGTTTCTCCCTGCAACTTATCAAGTTTAGAAACCAGTTCGGATACTGTTTCAGCTGTCTCTTCATTCATGCGATTCCGCCATGCAGCGGCTGCAGCCGATTCTCCTCTTCGTGCAAGAATACGATGGGCCATAGTTACTGGCCGAAGAGTCCACGCAATCCTCTCATACTCAGCCTTCAGTCGTAAAAAATCCAAGAGAATGTGGATGTTCTCACCCTGATCTGATTGCGTTGTAGTAGAGTTCCAGTCTCTATATTCAGCATGATTTTCTGCAACACTTTCAAGCACGAGGCGAATACGTGTTTGCGCAATTTTCATCGATAATGCACCTGAGGAAAGATCATCCAGAAGGCGAGACGGATGATTCATAAGGGGTGCCTCCATACCGGTACCGCCC
>JBDOMS010000075.1:0-2296 GCA_039831735.1 Pirellulales bacterium | reverse complement strand
CTTACTCATATTCGGTTTTGCGGCACATCATGGCAGCAGACATGCTGTGTGCTGGTGGGTCTTCGAAGAAACGCCACAAAAAGCTCCGACGAATTGAGCCTCACACACACGATACGATCGAAGGCGACTCACAGGCCGGTACGGGGGCAGCAAGGAAACCACGCACCCTTGTTCCTCATTCAAATTGCAACAGAATTGCATGAGCAGTCCATTCCGCCATGAGGACCATCGACACGCAACTCGTCAACCTCCAGTGTAAAACCGTATACTAACGAGCATCTCAATGTTTAGACCCTGTCTCCTCTACGTCAGTATTTTATTTTTTTTCTTCCTGCCTCCAGTCGCTGCCGAAGAAGCCTGGCAAGTCACCAGCCGAGCTTGGGACGCGCTCGCTGCTGAGGACTGGGACACCGTTGAATCGCTTGCCAACCGAGCAGCACGAACCTGGGGAGAGCAGGCAAAAAAAACCAACGACAGCCTGAGCAAGTTTCCTTCTTCAGAAGAAGCCAAGAGATTTGCAAACCTTAACGAACTGGCGACTGTCACTTTTCTTAAGGGTGAGGCACTTCGAAAGAAAGGGGATACGGATGGCGCTCTTGCAGCCTACTACACCTTGCTCGCCGACTACAAGTTTGGGCAATGTTGGGACAACAATGGTTGGTGGTGGCAGCCAGCAACCGCGGCAAAGGATCAGATCACCAAGCTCGCATCGGGAGCCCAATCTAAAATTCATCTGGATGCCGATCCGCTTGATCCGTCGCTAAGACTAAGTGGGAAGAAAGGTATCTGTTTCACTCTTCGAAACGTAGGCGAAGAAGGTTCTTGGGAAGAGAACATTCCAAGGATCAAAGCCGTAAAACCATATTGGAATTATTCGTGGGATAAAAAACTGATCAAGCAACAACCGTCAGGCATTACCTTTATGCCAATGGTGTGGGGGGCTTGGAGTGCAGACACACTGCAAGAGGAATTGAAGACGCTCATTGCTCCGAAGATCAGAACGGGCGACATCCGTCAGGTACTGGGTTTCAATGAGCCAGATAAACCAGAACAGGCGAACATGCCGTACACCGAGGCTCTCAAATATTGGCCCATGTTAGAATCATTGAATGTTCCGCTATGTAGTCCGGCTTGTGCGAATCCTTTGAGCGATGTGGATGACAGCACGCAAGGCGTGAGAGGAACGTGGATG
Source organism: Pirellulales bacterium (assembly GCA_039831735.1). Classification (GTDB taxonomy): domain Bacteria; phylum Planctomycetota; class Planctomycetia; order Pirellulales; family UBA1268; genus CACORA01. Next base: position 1,104 of record JBDOMS010000075.1, on the reverse strand, counting down.
CGTGACTTTATGAACGCGGCTGACAAACGTGGTTACCGGATGGATTACATTGGCGTTCATTGGTATGGCAGCCCAAGTCCTTCTGCATTTAAGCAGCGAATGATTGATGTTTACAAGACATACGGGAAACGGCCTTTGTTGATCACAGAGCTTGCTCTTGCAGACTGGGGCTCGAAAACACCTGATGAGAATTCCATATCGCGAGAGGATGTCCTCGCTTTCATGAAGGACGTCTTGCCTTGGATGGAGCGTCAGAATTGGATTGCCGGCTATGCCTGGTTCTCATTCGAAATTGATGATCCGAATGGTAGCTGTTCAGCACTCTTTGATGGGAACGGTAATCTAACGGCCAGCGGCAGGTTTTATCAAAGTGTCTCAAATGAGGACCCTGATGGTGACCAGAGCATAGCGTTCTAGGTCTTGCGGTACCAACGTCGAGAGGACACATTGGTGAGTCAGTACTTTGGTACATGTGGTCTTTTACGTGTACCATGAGGGCTACAACCTGGCGAGGCCGAAGCAGCCGTAAGAACAACTGACCAACGAGCAGTTCAGTGTATTATTGCGTGAGGCATCAAAACAATGAACTCCAACCACATCGTCCGCTTGATCATGGTTGCAGGGTTACTTCCATGCCTCTGCATGGCGGCAACGCTGTTGCGTGCAGAAGACCGAATCGAATTGTTTAGACGGTATTGTCTAGACTGCCATACGGGTCCCGATGCAGAAGGCGACTTCGATCTCAGCAAGAAGCTCAAGGGTCATCCACTCGACGCGACACTGATCTTCGAAAACATTGCTACCGCAAAGATGCCACCAGCTAATGTGGATGCGCCGTCGGAGGCGGAGCGAAGCAACATGTTGTCGTGGCTGGCCGATCGGCAGCCAGAAACATCACCGATTCCCTTCAGAAGAATGAGTCGACACGAATTTGTTCACAGCGTAAACGATTTGCTTGGAATACATCTCGATGTAGCCGAGCAGATTCCCGAAGATCGCGGGACAAGGAGCTTCTATTCAGATCGACGCATTGGACTCAGTCGTGAACTGCTCACCAGCTACTTCGCTATCGCTGACGAAATGCTCGAGCATGCGTTGCCTGCT
>JBDOMS010000544.1:0-2296 GCA_039831735.1 Pirellulales bacterium | reverse complement strand
TCATATTTAACACACATTTTAATTTCATTTAATACTGACAGTCCATTTTTTCAATGTAGAGTTGTCGTCTGTCTGAAATGGGTACGTTTTCATCAGAACTGCCAGGAGGATCTCTTGGTAGCAGCGTTTCTAAAGCGCGCATCATATCGAGGATCTGAAATCGACGACTTTGTACCGAAAGCAAGGCTTTTTGTGTTTGAATCGCTTCAGCTTGCTGAGCCTCTGTCTGGCTCAGGGAGCCCGAAGCACCCTGCGATCTGTTTTTTGCAGAATCAGCTGCCGACAGGGCACTGGCGTAAAGCTTAGGATCGAATGTCGATAATGCGATCAGACCACCCGAGAAGGAGATGACACTAGCAATCAGTATCGCAACGAGAGCAGCGACAGCCCAAGGCTTTTTTTCATCAATCTTTCGCTCGATCACGATTCGTTGAGGCAACAAATTCGTGTGCATTCCAGCTCGGCCAGCAGCCTGCACCGCCAGCCCATAGCATGCGCCAAATGCGAGGCGGTTATCTCGAAAAAGCGGTTTCTTTAACGGTTTTTCAAGATCAAGATTCTGAAAGAGTTCCAAGCGGCGTGTTGGGATGTGAAGTTGTTTACCAACATAATCACTGAGGCCGCGCAAACCAGCGGCACTTCCCAACATAAATACTTTTCCGATCTCGGCAGAGCGATCAGTGCTTGTGAAATAACTTAGGGATCGTTGAAGTTCTACTGCAAATTCATCAAAAACAGGACGCATCGAAGTGTAGACCGCTTTTGGGTCCTCAGAACGTACTGCGTTGCACTTAAGCTCTTCCGCGCTTGCGAACGTAAGTTTTTTATCTTTGATGAGAGCTTTCGTGAAACTGTTTCCTCCGATAGACATTGTTCGTTGCCAGACTCGTAAACCATTGGTGATTACAAGATCTGTCGAGTCAACCCCCATTGAGACCATGGCAACTGATGGGGGAGGGTTATCAATATCAATCTCGGAAGGGTCAGGAAGAAGATCAAACATTGCAAGATTTGCAAGAGCAATCGGGTTGAGTTGAAGAAAATCAATAAATACTCCTGCGTCAGTCAGAGGCTTGAGTTGCTTTTCAACTTGATCACTCTTCATTGCGAAAAGAGCTACTTCCGAGTCAATGACAAAACCACTTTCCTCGATACCGCCAGCAAGCTTCTGCCAGTCCCAGACAACTTGCTCAAGGGGGAAGGGAATTTGCTGACGTGCCTCATACTTGACGATGTCAGGAATCTTTTTTGATTCAATGGGTGGAAGCTTAATAAATTTTGTAAGGCCCAGATGCCCCGGGACTCCAACGGCTATGGTGTCACCCTTGAGAACATGACGACTCGTAAATTCACCAAGAGCATTGCGAACATATTCTTCTGCATCTGCGTCCGGCTGTGAGAGAAATGTGGGAAATTCAATATATTCAAAATCATCAACAATCAGTTTGCGCGGTCCATTGCCTACCCGACACCGAAGGGCTTTCAGTGCAGCTTTCCCTATATCAATTCCCCAAAAATAGGGCGTAGTAGCCATGTAATATCTTTCCGGAACGAATAAACTACCCTTAATGTACTGTACGCCTCAATTTTAGCCCGTGTCAACAATTCTTACCTAGATAGGCAACTGTCCGACTCACTGCGGAGTACACTGCCCATTTCTTCATGAATATCGAACGAATTATCGTATTCCTGCCATGTCATTCTCTCGGTGATTTTCCAACATGGTTAGAGGATGATGAAGCTGAGAACGTCTTGGCAACATGGACTGCAGCCTGGCATCCACAACTGATTGCCGCTGCCGGTCGGTCGCCAGAATGGGCCAGTGCGGACTTTCTGCCTCATGATCTTATGCGAGCAGTTGGTATTGTGCCAACGTCGGTTGAAGAGCGATTTGCTTCACACATTGATGCGAGTGCATTGGAGGGTTCATATTGGGTACGTGACATTGGTGATCGTGAATCCATAGTTGCAGACGCTCTGCATGGCATTTTTGATGCCCATATCTCACCCGAAACAGCCGCAGCACCTTTGGTTGCAGATTTTTATGCACTTGGCCTCGCCTGGCTTCTCTGCGATTTACTTGCTCGCCGAATGCGAACCGAGATGGATTTACAGTCGACGGATTTCGATGAGACCGTTGTCCGAGCGGCACGCTCTGCTGTGAATGGTTCCGTTGAAGATGCTCGACGGGAACTCAAGGAGTGTTTTCATACATTGGAAGCCACAAGGTCGCAGTATTACGCTGTGGACATGTTTCTTCTCGATACCTTGCTCTTGGCAGAATCAACACTCGGAG
>JBDOMS010000169.1:0-9939 GCA_039831735.1 Pirellulales bacterium | reverse complement strand
GTTTCGTCCCACACGCCATCAGGCATCCAAGGCCGTACGCTCGGTCCACCAATAGTTGGGACCAGAAGCCCTGAGGCAACGAGAGCCGCATCACGAAGGCTTTCCGCCTGTAAGCGAAGTCTTGGGGACCGCGAAAGAAGACGGTTTGCTGGATCGAGATCAAGCTTTTGAGCAGTAATATCTGCACGTTGACGATACGTTGCACTCGTGACCAACATGCGAATCACGTGTTTCATATCCCAGCCACTCTCAATAAACTCCATGGCAAGCCAGTCAAGAAGTTCGGGGTGGCTCGGATATTCTGATTGACTCCCGAGGTTCTCACTTGTGGCACATAATCCTGTGCCAAAAAAACGCTCCCACATACGATTCACCCACACCCGTGCAGTGAGCGGGTTGTTCCGTTGCACAATCCATTTTGCAAGTGCGAGTCGATTGATGGAGCGGCCTTCGGCTTTGGGGAGAAACGCAGGGAGTGACGCCTCAACTTTCTCACCTCTGGCATCATATTCTCCACGCATGAGGAGAAAGGCATCTCGAGTGGGTCCCTCTTTCATGACCATGGCGCTGGGAAGGGCATTGCGAAATGCTTCAACGCGTTTCTTGGAATCTTCAAGCGTCTGTTGCGCAAGGAGGAGTGGTCCATCGACTGTCTTGTAATGCTTTTCTAGAAGACGCTGTTGGTCTGCAGACCTTTCATCTCGAGGAGTATGAATAACTTTTTTGAGGGTATCTGATAGTGTTAGACCCGAGACGCCAAGTACAGTCGGGTCGTGAGACGTTAAGGCAAGTCGGAATCGGCCAAAGGAGTGACCTTTGATAGCATCTTGTCGAATTCGAATTACCAGTCTGGTATCGTTCCCAGGAACAGGAACGGTCTCAGGAGGAAAAACAGCGAGCTTTCTTGGGTGATGTTTGTCAATGAGATGGCCTTCTATTGCCCAGCCTCGTTCCTTTTTGGATGCCTTCTTCAATACGGACGTTGCTGGCCACCCCGCTTGTTCGTAATCGGCCTCAGCTCGAGAAAGTGTGATAGGAGTTCGTGCCCCTTTTCCTGCGACCTCAAGTTCAAGCTCAATGCCTGAAACGACAATGTTTCCATTTCCACCTCGACCGAAACCTCCATTGGTGAGACTCTCGTGAGGCAACACCTCAAGTCGTACGCCCCCGATTCCCTGAGTTGGCACTGCCAATTGTATTTCATAGGTGTCGTGAGGAGGATTTGCGCCTTCAACAAACCAGGTCGCATCTTTATGTCGACGAAACTGAGCGCCACCTGTACTTATCACTTGCAGTGGCTCGATGGTTTTCCAAATTTCGTCCTTCTGTTTCATGGCATCGCGTGCAGAATCTTCCCACACAGCTAGTCGAGGAGCGAGAGATGCATTTGCCGTTGAGAAAGACGATTCAGCGTCCTTGACTGCCTGTTGGAAGGCATCCAGTTTTTGCTCTTGCTGAGGGGATGGGAGATAAAGCAACGGATCTGAGTTTCCGCCGCTTCTGTTCTGAGAGCCCATGATCGTGCCAGTCTCTGGCACGTTATTAAATATTGAGAAAAGAGCATAAAACTCTTTTTGTGAGATGGGGTCATATTTGTGGTCATGACATCGAGCACAACCAATTGATAAGCCGAGCCATGTTTGTCCCGTTGTCTCAACACGGTCAATAATTGTTTCGACTCGCCACTCCTCTGCGATAATTCCACCTTCACCATTAATACGATGGTTGCGATTAAAGCCGGTGGCGACAATCTGATCACGAGTAGGATTTTCCAGCATATCACCCGCGATTTGGTGAATCGTGAATTGATCAAATGGCAAGTTGTTGTTGTAGGCGTGAATCACCCAATCGCGCCATGGCCAGTTGGAACGGCTTGAGTCAGTTTGGTATCCATGGCTATCCGCATACCGTGCTGCATCAAGCCATTCGATAGCCATGCGTTCACCAAAATGAGGGTCTGATAGAAGAGCATCCACATAGGTGTCAAATGCATCATTTGATGTGTCATCGAGAAATGCATCAATTGTCGCTGGAGTGGGTGGCATCCCAGTCAGGTCGAGTGAGAGTCGTCGGGCGAGCGTTACTCGAGATGCTTCAGGATTTGGTGACATCCCTGCAGCCTCAAGTCGGCGGAGGATGAATTGATCAATGTTGTTTTTTACCCAAGCCCCATGCTCACGCATGACAGTGTTTGGAACAGCAGGACGTTTGATTGGTTCAAAGGCCCAATGGTTCCGATATACCGCGCCCTGAGTAATCCAACGCTTGAGTATCTCTGCTTCATCAGGAAGTATTGTTTTGTTGATGTGAGGCGGGGGCATGACGATGTCTGGATCAGCACTGGTGATACGATAAAGCAGATGACTTTCTGACGGCTTTCCCGGGACGATTGCGACTGTTCCGCTATCGCTCTCGCTAGTTGCAGAGGTACGCTTGTCCAGCCTGAGGCCCGCCTCCCGTTTATCTCCGTCAGGTCCATGACAGGCAAAACAGCGGTCGGAAAGGATTGGTCGGATGTCACGATTAAAATCAACAGAGGGTTCGGATGCGTCTGCTGCAGCTAGAACCGATAGATAAAGCAGCAGTCCGAAAGGCGAATAGATAAAAAGATGCAAGCGTTCCATTTAGGGGCCTGACGTTTCGTTGGCGAAGAGGTGGCGTTCTGGTCTCTGGCCTGGCCTGATCGTTCTACATGAGTTGTCCGTTACTGGTAATGACAGAGTCCGCCTCATTGTTTCCCGGGTTTCTATGATCAGGGGTTTTCGGGAGCTATCGGCACGACCCATCTTTTTTTACGCTCCACCGGTAGCTGTTGAATCTGCCGTGCTCACTAACCCCTTAGGGACCTTATGGAAGCACCTACGTCCCTGCCGCAGTTTTTCTAAACTTAGGAAACAAGGCGCGGACCGAAAACGTGAAGATCGCTCAGTAGGAAAAACGTTTTGAGGTCTTCACCTCTCAGTGTACCTTCATCATATTTAAAGGTCGAGAGCAAGAAACGATTAAGACGTAAGATGATGAGAAAGTCATCGAAAAAGATATGCAGTTGGAGTTGCGATTGACCAATCCTTCGCGATCAGACACTCATCATAAACGGACGTTGGAACTCATGATGATGAGATCGCCAGGGTGGACGACGTCCAGTGCGGTGGCATTGAAGAGTCTATTGAAGATGTGCAGAAAGATACCCAGAGTTCTTGTTTGCTTGAAAACAGAGACGTTGATTGTGAAGGATCAAGTGGAAAGGCGTGTTGTTTCGTGTTGAGGACAGTGGCCAAGGTATGAGAATGAAGTCTCGTCATCAAGCAAACATTCTTGTTGTTATGGGGGTCTCAGGCGTCGGAAAGACAGTTGTGGCTGAGGCTCTTGCGCACAAGCTCCACTGTTGTTTTCAGGAGGGAGATGCGCTTCATTCCAAATCTAATGTTGCAAAAATGTCATCCGGACAGCCGCTGACTGATTGTGATCGAAAACCCTGGCTTCAGACCATTGCCGAGTGGATTACGAAGCAGTCCCTGTCGGGACAGTGTGGCATTATCACCTGCTCGGCACTCAAACGCAGTTATCGAAAAGTTATCATCGGTCAGCACGAGAATGTACGGGTTGTCTATCTGAAATGTACTGAGGCAGTCATTGAGGCACGCCTCAAGATGAGAAAACATCACTTCATGCCAGCAGGTCTTCTGAAAAGCCAGTTAGACACACTCGAAGAGCCAGTTGTTGAAGAAAATCCAATTACAGTTGATGCATCGAAGTCGATCGAAGAAGTTATCTCCGAGATTCTTTCTTCTGTGGGATTCCAAGAAGAGCAACTGCCATGAAAGACAACTTCTATGATGCTGCAAGGAACACAATGAAACGTGCACACACTTTGCGTCGAATCATAATCCATGGTCTCAGAGTTCTTGTTCTGGCTGCCATCGTGAGCCTCATTCATATTGAACATCAACAGCATGGTTTGTCCCAGGAGGCGGTGGACCTTGCCGCGATTCCCATTTCTACAATACGGAAGTTCATTCCCGAGGCAGTATCTGTGGGGAAGGAATCATCGAAAGTTGTGGGTGGGTATGTCGTTCTTGATCAAGACAATCGTTCTGTTGGAACAATTCTACAAACAAGTCCAGTTGGTGACTCAGCGATTGGCTTCTCTGGTTCAACAAATATTTTGATTGTGTGTGATGGTAGTCTGCGTATTGCTGGTCTTGAGATTCTTTCAAGTGGCGACACCCGAGACCATGTTCGCGCTGTGAAGCACGATCCATCTTTTTTTCAGTCATTTGTTGGAAAAGACCTTGATGAATTTACTGCAGTGACGGTATCTCAGCCAGTTGCTGTTGCGGGTGCCACGCTTACAAGTTTTGCAATTTCGGAAGCACTTATTCGTCGTGTTGGCGGTAACCATCAAACAAGTGTATTTGACTCTCAGCCTTCTCTTTCTGATCTCCAAGTCCTTTTTCCTCAAGCGGAACACATTCTCTTTGATGAAGGTAATTCCTCTGTAATACGGGTGCGAGGAAAAGAAGATGTTCCTCTCGGTTGGGCGTTACGAACGAGTCCAATTGCAGACCATGTGATTGGGTATCAAGGTCCAACAGATGCCCTCGTCGGTTTTGATGCGGAAGGATGCGTGTGTGGTATCGTTGTGCACGAGTCTTTTGACAACGAGCCATACGTTGGCTACGTACGTGATGATCATGCGTTTCGAGGAGTCTATCAAGGCATGACAATCGAAGAGTTGGGAGGGCTTGATCCTGAGAATACAGGTGTCGAAGGTGTCAGTGGGGCCACCATGACAAGCCAGGCCATTGCAGAAGGAATTGTACAATCAGCGCATGCGAGAAACATGTCTGACACGAGTGTGTATGAGACATTGAGGGGAGTGCTTCAAAGCATTGAGGCTCCACAGTGGGGGGCACTCGTTATCATTGCTGTTGGTACCCTAACAGGAATTACTCGATTGCGTGGTACGGCATTTGGGCGATTCGCCCTCCCTGTGGTTGTACTGTTATATCTTGGTTTTGGTGCAGGTGCCCTGCTTTCTCAATCACAAATTTGGGGGTGGGCGCAGGCGGGTGTTCCTCAGAATGCTGTGGTTCTTTGGGTCTTGGCTGTGGCCGCTGCTGTCCTGCCAATAACAATTCGTCGAAACGTCTACTGCTCTCAACTGTGTGCTCATGGAGCAATGCAACAGTTGATTATGCGTGTCGTAAAGCCCAAAGGTCGCGTGCCGATGTGGCTTCGGCGATGGCTCAAGATCGTCCCTTTCATGCTCCTCATTTTGGCGATTCTCATAACAGTGCTTCATGTACCAATGAGCCTCGTGGATCTTGAGCCATTCGATGCATATCTCCCAATGGTTGCGGGAGGTGTGGCATTGAGTCTTTTCGGTATCAGTGTCCTAGCAAGCTTCAAGATTCCAATGGCCTATTGCCAATATGGCTGCCCAACCGGAATGCTTCTTGATCACCTCCGTTACAACAGCCGTGCGGATCGCTTGACATGGAGAGATGTTGTCTTGTCAGGCTGTCTGTTGACGGCCATTGCAGTGCGATGGTGGCCAGTATGAAGTATCTTTTGTGTGGGTGTCTCGTTTTGGTGGCAGGAAGGGTTCTGGCAAATGATTTGCCAACGTTCGCTGGCCCCGCCATGGGTACAACGTATCGCGTTATTCTTGGAAATGAGTTGCGTGGCCAATCACTGGGTTTTGTGCACCGTGAGATTGAAAGTGTGGTTGAGCGACTTGAACAAGCAGCAAGTACATGGCGACAACACTCTGACATCAGTCGCTTTAATCATGCGATTGCAGGTGATTGGGTGCCAGTTTCGAAAGACTTGATTGCGATTGTAGAGATTGCTCAGGAGGTTCATCTTCGTTCTGGTGGAGCCTTTGATATTACGATTGCACCACTCCTAAGACTCCCTGAAACGGCGTCAATTGAAGTGAGGGGAAAAGTATTGGGCTATGTTGGAATGGAGCACCTTAGTGTCAGGACAGATCCTCCAGCGTTGAGGAAGAAAAAAAATGGTGTTGAACTTGACGTTGGGGGTATCGGTCCAGGGTACGGTGTTGATCAAATCGGCAATCGGCTTTTGGAACTCGGGTCAGTTTCTCATGTAGTAGAACTCGGTGGTGAGATTCGAGCCTGGGGCTATCAGCCAGATAATACGTATTGGAGAATTCAGACACGAGGGCTGCGTACTACGAGCGAGCGGGTCTTGCGTCCGGGCCAGGCCTTGGCATTCGCATCGAGTCGACCGGGGCATGCATTGATTGACCCTCGCACTGGACATGCCGTGCAGTGTGTTCATTCTGTGATGTGTGTGGAGGCATCGACCTGCGCAGAAGCTGACGCAGAAGCTGTAGCATCACTGATTAATGCACAGACGAAAGACATAGAGGGCACTCAAAAATAGGCAGATGAATAGCTTGACGCGCAACAAGATGAGAGGCGGTTAAAACGTTCGTTCAGCTAGAGATAGGCGATTGTCCTGTGCATAGAATCTTTACTTGGCTGAAGCCATCGATGCTGATAGTATTTATTGTGATGCGTAGTTTCTTCCGTTGATCGATCTTGAACAAGGTCCGCGATAGAAGTTTTTTCTTTTATCGGCGATACGGATAACCCCTGTGGAGATCGGTGGAGCATGGGTTGTTCGAAAAACACGATTCGTATTGGTTTCGGACGTCTGAGGAAGACATGTGCATGGATGCTTGTGATGAGTGTCGTAGTGATGCTCGAAACGAGTTCTGCAAATGCTACACCTGAGACGGTATCTTTTAATAGAGATATTCGTCCAATCCTTTCAGATAATTGTTTTTCATGTCACGGTCCTGACCAGAGGGCTCGGCAGGCTGGATTGAGGCTTGATGGAGCAGACTTCGCACAGGAAGAACTTGCGAGTGGCGCTCGCGCGATTGTTCCTCATGATATTGGTGCAAGTGAGTTAGTTTCTCGAATCATGTCTCTTGATCCTGACGTTGTGATGCCTCCGCCAGAGGCAAAGCATGGTCGTCTTTCCATGGTTGAGATTAACACCCTGAGGCAGTGGATAACTGAGGGCGCTGAATATGAGTCACATTGGTCATTCGTTCCGCCGACAGAGCCTTCGGAGGGCAATGTCACATTTGGTATCGATCGTCTGGTCGAAGCGCGTCTTGCTCGGCGAGGGCTTAAGCGGCAACCACAAGCTGACAACGTGACACTGATTCGGAGGGCAAGTTTTGATATCACGGGCTTGCCTCCAACAGTAGATGAAGTTCATGAGTTTGTTTCAGACACTTCTGCTGGTTCGTATGAGAAGCTCCTTGACAGATTATTTGCATCACCACGATATGGTGAGCGAATGGCTGTTGATTGGTTGGATCTATCACGATACTCCGATAGTTATGGCTTTCAGATAGATCGCCCGCGGCCAACGATGTGGCCATGGCGTGATTGGGTGATTCAGGCGTTCAATAACAACCTTCCTTGGAACCAATTTGTTACATGGCAGCTGGCTGGTGATCTATTGCCGAATGCGACGGATGAACAAGTTCTCGCGACAGCCTTTAACCGACTCCATCAACAGGAAGCAGAAGGCGGGTCTGTTGAGGAGGAGTATCGAGTGAACTATGTGAATGATCGCGTGACAACCTTTGGTACAGCATTTTTAGGAATGACGCTTGAGTGCTGCCGGTGTCATGACCACAAGTATGATCCAATTTCACAGGAAGAGTACTACTCACTCTTTGCATTCTTTGATGACATTGATGAGGCAGGATTGTATTCGTATTTTACCCCGGCAACACCAACCCCAAAAATGCGGTTGCTCGATAATGATGCCCGAGTCGAAATTTCCAAAGCTCAGCAGATGTGTCGCGACGCGCTGGTGGGATTCGCAGCGGCTGAAAACAAGCTCCGTACCTCGGTGGAAGACTGGATCGAGAAGCGCGCCGACATGCCACCAGCACTGTTGTCCGATGGTGTCGGTGGCATTCAAGGCGAATTGGTTCGGTACGACTTCAATCGCCGCAGACATGACACACATTTCGCTAACCTCATTCCAACGGTGCAGGATCCAAGTAAGGAACAAGATAAGAAAAACGAAAAAGATAAGAAAAACGATGGATCAGCAACCGCACCGGCAGCCATTTCACTCGTTTCAGGGAAATATGGACAAGCTGTCTTGCTTACCGGTGATCATCCTGTGTCGACATCAGTCGGTAATTTTCACCGAAGTGATCCTTTTACGGTGTCCTTATGGATGTATGCACCTCAAACATACAAACGGGCAGTTGTGTTCCATCGTTCAAAAGCATGGACAGATGCTGCAAGTCGTGGTTATGAGTTGCTGCTTTTGGATGGCAGCCTTCAATGGTCATTGATTCACTTCTGGCCTGGGGACGCAGCAAGTGTTCGAATGAAAAAGCGCTTGCCACTCAATCAATGGGTTCATGTAACAGTCACAAGCGACGGGTCTGGAAAGGCTTCAGGTCTTCGGATATGGATGAACGGGCATCTCGTTGATGTGCATCATGAACGGGATAATCTTACTCGTGACATCACAGGCGGCGGAGGTGATTCAATCACCATCGGCCAGCGCATGCGTGATAAGGGATTCAAGGGTGGCCGAGTCGATGATTTCCGCGTCTTTGGTCGAGAACTTTGTCCGCTTGAAATACGAGAGCTTGTACGTCCTGGGGAGATTCATGCAGCTCTCGCTGATCGTCATTCGATACAGCTTTTGACAAGCTATGCCGGATCATCATTCGATCAAGAAGTTGTTTCAAAAAGGAAAGCGCTCGCTACTGCCCGGCGCAACCTTTCTGATCTGGTCGAAAAGCAGAAGGAGATCATGGTCATGCAGGACCTCCCTGAAGCGAAGGTGGCATATGTGTTGAATCGTGGTGAATACAACAGCCGTGGGAAAGCAGTTCTCCCCGATGTTCCACACGTGCTCCCACCCTTCCCCAATGATCAGCCAAGAAATCGCTTGGGATTAGCAAGATGGTTGACACATGCAGATCATCCACTTCTTGCGCGCGTGACAGTGAATCGCATATGGCAGGCGTTATTTGGTGTGGGTTTGGTGCTCACTCCAGAAGATCTTGGAAGTCAGTCAACTCGTCCAGAATATCCTGAAGTACTCGATCTCTTGGCATGGAAATTCTCTCACTCAAAATTGGAGGGAGGTTTTGGCTGGGACCTTAAGTTGCTCATAAAGACAATCATGATGTCAAAGATCTATCGCCAACGAAGTTTCGGTGATGGACGAACCATGGAAGATGATTCACGCAATATCTGGCTGGCTCGGGGCCCAACGCACAGACTGTCAGCTGAAATGATTCGGGATGGACTGTTGGCTGCAAGTGGTTTGCTTGTAGAAAAAATAGGTGGGCCACCGGTCAAGACATATGACATGCCAGAATCCTTCAAGCCAGCAAAAGCAGACTCTGGTGAAGCTTTGTATCGGCGAAGCCTCTACACCTTTTGGCGTCGTTCTGGGCCAGCCCCTGTGCTTGAGGCATTTGACGTTCCAAATCGTGTTGTCTGTGTCGCCAGGCGGGATACAACAAATACCCCTCTGCATGCGCTTGTGCTCTTAAATGCTCCACAGTTTGTTGAGGCTGCCCGTGTGCTTGCTTCAAAAATGATCGTGGCAAGCGACGGACAACTTTCCGTTGCGGCCGAAAAAGCATTTGAACGTCTCACAAGTAGGCAGCCGCTTGAGATAGAGAAAAACATCATCAGGAACATGATTGCTGACCAGAAGGCGTGGTATGACGCCCACCCTGATGATGCAAAAAAATTTCTGGCCATTGGTCAAGCAGCACGAGATGATCAGTTATCTGATATTGAAGTAGCCTCCCTTGCGAGTGTCATTAACGCATTGATGAATTATGATGGAAGCGTGGTGAAGCGATGAGTGAGCAGTTATCCATAGGAACATATAATCAGT
>JBDOMS010000503.1:0-2304 GCA_039831735.1 Pirellulales bacterium | reverse complement strand
CATATCCCGTGAAAGGCGAATTGTGTTCTTCCCTCCCGATGCACCGGCACACAAAAAAGTAGGGTTCCACCCGAGGATTCTTGGCACTCCAACGCCAGTTTTTCCAGGATATGAAATCGACATCAGTGATCGGGTTGGAGATGATGAAAAACCAGATGCTGTTTGGCACCGTGATCGAGCAAAGCAAATGATTCGTAATCATCCTCAGATCAAAGAACTGTTTGGACGCACCCCGAGTACAGCAGCCTGGTGCGTCGCCTTTGCCACGGCGCAGATCGCCCTTGCGATGGGTCTGAGTGGACAACCGTGGTGGGTTCTGTTGCTGGTTGCGTATGTTGTTGGGTCATGGATTGACATCAACCTGTTCCAACTTGCCCACGAGTGCAATCACAATCTTGTCTTCAAGAAAACCGCACACAATCGTTGGCTTTTTACATTGACTACGTTACCGATGTTTCTTTCTGCACATCATGCATGGTGGATTGAGCATCATGTCCATCACAATGACTTGGGGGCCAAAAAAGACTTCATCACTCGACGCCGAACAGCTTTTCTTCTCACGCGACAGCATCGTTATCTGTGCTTCTTTACCAAGGGCCCTATCTACAGGCTCTGCTGCATTCTTTTCTCACCGGTCTGCATGCCATATGCGTTGGCCATGCTGGTCCTTCAGTTCTTTCGTTCGTCACTTGGCCTGATCGTCTACGTATTCGAATCGCTTCTGCGAGGGAAGCTAACCCCTGGCCCAAAGTCACTGGCGATACTTGCTGATGAACATCTTATCTCAGGTTATGAAAGCTATGGGATCAAGACATGGGCTGTCATTTATCCCCTTCTTTCACTTGCAATGACTCTTGGACTATTTGTGTTTGGAGGCTGGAAGGCGGTTGTCTACGTCTTGGCTGCCCAGCTTTTTGCAACTGGTTTTCTTCATCCACATAATTTTGGCATTATCCTCAGTAATTCTCACTTTCATGGCAGCAGTCGTTATCAGCCTTCCTCGTCTCTGTATGGCTGGTCGAATATGCTGTACTTCAATTTTGGACTTCATTTGGAGCATCATGACCTCATGGGTATCCCGTGGAATCGACTTGGCCGCCTCCGTGAGATCGCTCCCGAGTTTTATGATGATCTCATTATCACAAAATCGTATCGAAGTTTGGCGATGAAATTCATCATGGGCGATCCTCAGTCACTCGAAGCTCAATTCACCCGTCAAGATGAAGTGAATCGAGAGCGAATGGAAGCCGATGCAGCATCACAAGATACTGTGGCAACTGAGCCAGTCGCTCTCCTCAATTCATAACTCCATGCATTCTCATCATACTCGCCGCAATAGTCCGTAGGCAGACGTGCATGAACTACTCAGAAATAGTCGCCAAGGAACCCTTCCTCAAGGAACAAGTAGTTTGATGTTTTGGATAAGTCTATTTCTCAGTTCTGCAACCTGATTGGCTGGCTGGTAGACAAGGAAGGCAGCTACTAGCTCACGCTTCCGATCGACAACAAGGTAGGCTCCCATTGCACCACCGTGAAACACACGATCTGCGAAACCCTGATCATTGATGTCATCACAATTCCAGCCAAGTCCATAATTTCGCGTCACCTTCTGCGGCGACTGCAATGTCCACATCTCATCAATCGATTCCCTTGAAAGCACCTGTTTGTCATGCAAGATTCCATTTTCAAGATGCATAACTCCGAATGTGGCCAGTTCATCGAGTGTGGTAAAGAGTGATCCACCAGGCAAGATAAAGCGGAGATCTCCGCCTGTGCGAGATGGTTGTCTTTTCAGGTCACCACCGCTTTGTCTGCTGTATGCCGTCGGCACAGTCTTTCGAATTTCCTTTGACGGCAAGTACGTCGTGTGACTTAAGCCCAGGGGCTGGAATAGCACCTCCTGAGCAATCTCCTCAAGTGACTGACCACACACAACTTCTGCAATCCGCCCGGCAACACAAAACCCGGAGCCGGAATAGATGAACTTTGTTCCTGGCTGGCACTCAAGTTCATAGGTCGCCATACGACTGACGGCCTCACGAAGCGGTCGCTGAAAATTGCGTATTAAGTCAAGCTTTTCAGCACTGATTCCCTTGTTTCCCCAGAAGCCCGCCGTGTGTGAAAGAAGATGCCGAATGGTCATCCGGTGAATTGGACGCTTCCCACCCTTTACCTTCATGTCCTTAAAATCGGGCAAGTACTTTTCAACTGGATCGTCCAGTGTGAGCTTCCCCTGATCAACAAGAGCCATGACAACACTTGCAAGAAACGGCTTCGAGACAGAAGCGACTGGAACGAGTTCAT
>JBDOMS010000595.1:0-2318 GCA_039831735.1 Pirellulales bacterium | reverse complement strand
GAGTCACTTTTGAGGACTTTGATGATGATGGATGGATGGATATTATCGTTGCCAACGACACTGTCCAAAACTTTCTCTTTCATAATAAACACGATTGCACGTTCGAAGAGATTGGGGGGTTGGCTGGAGTTGCTTTTGATCTTGAAGGAAATGCCCGCGGTGCTATGGGTATTGATGTTTCTCACTTTCGAAACGATCGTGATATTGGGATTGTTATTGGCAACTTTGCCAATGAAATGACTGCGCTATACGTATCAAGTGGCAAACAACTCCAATTTCGTGATGATGCAATTCTTAATGGCCTCGGCCCACCTACTCGTATGGAACTCACATTTGGTGTTGCTTTTGTCGATGTGGACCTTGATGGAAGGCTTGATGTCATTTCAGCGAATGGGCATTTAGAGGAAGATATTAATCGCGTTCAAAAAACACAGTTTTATCAACAACCACCACGTCTTTACTGGAACTGTGGAGCCGAGCATACCACTGAATTTTTACCAGTCCCCTCGTCAAATACTGGTGAAGATTTTGCAAAACCGATGGTTGGACGTAGCCTTGCTGTAGCTGATATTGATGACGATGGAGATGTAGACATTTTGCTTACTGCAAGCGGAGGCTCACCAAGGCTGCTTCGTAACAACCAACACACTGGACACCACTGGATTCGACTCAAGCTTTTGGACAACAGCCATAATAAGGATGCTATCGGCGCAAAAGTGGTCCTCACTCGTAAGAACAAAAATGGATCAATCGAGTTCCACACTCGTCGAGTGAATCCAACTCGTGGCTATCAGGCGCAGAGTGAATTGCCTGTTACATTTGGCCTCGGTGAAAACAATGATACCGGCACAATTACAATTTATTGGCAAAACGGTGAAGTCTCTACACACACTCAACTGTCAGTTGATCACTGCCACACTATACAACGCCAAGAAAAAGCCTTGGGGGCCTCTGCATCCGACCAGTGATATTACATCAACATTCTTTCTTCTGGCAGGCCTGACTCACCTACTCCTGAAGTGCTGATGTAACCACTCCCTCTTCACTCCCGCGGTGGTCAATCTTAAATATCTGTTTTGCCTTTGGATCTGCAACCAAAATACTCTCTTGCTGAAGAGCTATTCCGACGGGACCTTTCAAAGGCTTTCCGCCTGCCCACACCTCTGGCTTCCCATTGACCGGAATACGCCATACACACTTTTTGTAATTATCTGTCACGTAAGCCACTCCAGACGAGTCAACAACTATGTCCTGAGGGAAATCAAATGGTTGATTCTTTACAACAGAAGTTATTTCCTTTTTTTGATCGAGACGAATGACTTGATTCTGACCTGTACTCACAACCCATAGCTGATCATTTTGATCAACAAAAAGTCCTCGTGGTGTAGGCAGAGATATATATTGTTCGACATCTCCTTTTTTGACATCGATTTTCCAAATCTGATGTGTCTCAAGATCGGAAACAAATAATTGCCCTCTCGAGTTCGCTGCCATGTCCATTGGAATACCAATCTTTCCTCCGGTAAGTGGCGATGGACTGCCATCCTCACTCACACTGTAGATTTCTCGTGTGCCCGAATCGGCAGCAAAAATATCTCCATTTGGTCCAACAGCCACTGCACGTATCGAAGATAGTGGTGAACGAAACTTTTTGGCTCCAGCAACAAAGCGTACGGTTCGACCGTTTGCGACTTTCCATATTCCAGGAAGCAGTCGATCTGCTATGAACAACTCGCCTCCCTTTTTTGCTGCCACTCCAAGAGGATAGTGCATGTTAGACAAATCCTGGATGTCTCCCGCAGCATCCTGTGCTCGAATACTTTGAGAAACAGCTATCCCCATGACAACCATGAACATCAATGGAAACATGTATGTCGATGATGCTGAGATCAGCGCACAATAAAAATATTTTTTTTCTCTATGCATACAAAGTCTTTCCTTCACGCTGCCCTGACCAGAACGTTTTATTTCGCCATGTTCACAGATTGACGTTGAATGGTCTTCCAAAAACCATCACTCTGTCGGCGGGTTTGAAAACGACCGTTCATTCTCTTGATAGATTCAAATTCATATAACTGTTCATCAGTTGCCGGAGGATATTGCTTCATTCCACGAAATGGAAATGGCTCCGTCGTTTGGCCTTCCACTGTTGCGAGGTTTGCATCCTTATCCCAACCAACACTTGAGAGAATAAAATCTCGCTTCCAACCTGGAGGGCAGGGCGTACCTGCATCAAAAATGAGTGTCATTTAATCGCCAGACCCCATGATGACTACCTGATCATGGGATGCTTCGATCAGTGTTCGCACATCGCCATA
>JBDOMS010000170.1:0-2320 GCA_039831735.1 Pirellulales bacterium | reverse complement strand
TATTATCTCCGATGATCTCACGGCCAATGCCCTTTCCTGCTACGGGAACACCATCTGCAAAACACCAAATATTGACGCTTTGGCTGCTCGCGGTACGCGGTTCACTCGTGCCTATTGTCAGGGGACTTACTGCGGCCCTAGTCGTGCCTCTTTCATGTCTGGTTATTATCCGCATGCGACTGGCGTTCTTGGTTACAAGAACCCCCGTCCACAAATTGGTGACCGCGCAATGTGGTCTGAGCACTTCAAAAATAACGGGTACTATGCCGCGAGGGTCAGTAAAATTTTTCACATGGGAGTGCCTGGTGGGGTCCTAAAAGGTGGAGATGGACCGAATCGTGATGGTGGAAATGGTGCCGATGATGCTCAATCATGGAACGAAAGATTCAACAGCCTAGGACCTGAGTGGAAAGCCCCGGGTGATGGCGAGACGCTTGAAAATAATCCAGATGGGAAACGACCCGTCGTAGGAGGGAATACGTTTGTCGTGGTGGAAGCCGATGGTGATGATATGGTTCATTCCGATGGCATGACAGCGGCAAAAGCTGTTGAGTTGCTGGGACAAGAGCGTGAAAAACCATTTTGGTTAGGGGTGGGCTTTGTGCGACCTCATGTTCCATTCGTGGCACCGCGAAAGTATTACAAGCCATTTCTTCCTTATTCTTCGATGACTCTCCCGCAAAAGCGACCGGGTGATTGGGATGATATTCCGAAAGCGGGTATCAATTACAAAACAAGCTTGAATATGAAGATGGATATCCGACGTCAAAAGAAAGCTATCGGCGGATATTATGCTTCGGTTGCTTTTATGGACGCCCAGGTCGGCAAAGTACTCCGCAAACTTGACGAGCAGGGGCTACGGAACAACACCATAGTGATCTTCACGAGTGACCATGGATACCATCTGGGAGAACACGACTTCTGGGCAAAAGTGTCACTACGTGATGAATCAGCTGGCGTACCTTTGATTATTTCTGTGCCAGGCAAAAAACCAGCTGTTTGCGACAGTTTGGTGGAACTTCTGGATCTGTATCCTACCGTCTCGAAACTATGTGGGTTGCCAGTAGAGAAACGACTTCAGGGTAAAGATATTTCATCAATGTTGGACAATCCTGAAATTGAGGTTCGCGATGCTGCGTTTAGCGTTGCTCCGATGCGAAAAGGGTTTCTTCTACGAGAAAAACGTTGGGCTTTTATTCAGTATGGTGAAGATGCATCTCTCGGTATGGAATTATTTGATACCGTGGTTGACCCCTTACAGTTTGATAACCTCGCCGGGTCCGATGACTATAAAGCCGTAGTAGAGAGAATGCAGAGCAAGTTAGCTGAAAAACTTGCCGAAGTGCGAGCGAATGATTTGTAGGATTTGGTGAATCGCCAAGTAATTCTCGCCATTTTTCACATGTCGTGGTCTGAAAGCATTGGTAATGCTACGGCTAGTCACCTCATGGTCGTTGTCTGTGACGAGATCAATAAGTGGTGCCATAGTTGTGAGACGTAGTGATTTGATCAAGTAGTCGCTGGCGATGTGATTTAGGCAAGCAGTTTGTTCAGCAAAGGACTGGAGCACGGTATACGGACTTAGGTGCTTTTCGCTGTTGCCTATCTTTCAAAGACAACCGTACGAACTGATTGTGGGGGGAGGACTGCATCAGTCCCAATTGGCTCACAATTTAGAGATTGATCCGTTTGATGGGCAGAGACAAATTCATAACCAACATCCACTTGCATTGAGATAGCCTTCGAGGTGTCGGTATCGTTGATGACAACGGCAACGAGCCGATTGTCGTCCTCTCCCAAATAGGCAGATGCATGTACTCCCGATACAGCGTCGAGGTGCAGCCGCTTGTAACCAGGGTGAATAAACTTTGAGTATTGTGAAAAGACATGAAATTTTTTCGTGCGTTCCACAAAGGCTTGGTGGTCTCCAACCTGGTTGGCCGGTGCAGTCACGAGGACTAAGCCTTCATCGCGATGTTTCTGACGCACGTTTTCATTCTTTTCGTTGTCGGGAGCAAGTGAATAAATGAGGCCCCACCAGAGAAATGCATTGGCTTTCGCATCAACGAAAGTCGTATGCATGTAGCGGGCAGCTTGAATCGCCTTCTGATGTTCTGTGAGATCGGCTGTCCATCCATATGTGTGCCAATCATTTCCATTCCACTGAGCACCAGTAGTTTCAGTCATCCATAATTTTTTTTGTGGGATAAACTCATGAACAAGCTCTCCCAGTTTTTGTGTGTTGCCTACAAGTATTTCAAAAGCACCATCCTGATTATTCTGGTAGCTGTCATACATGTGGTATGCGGCAATGTCGACG
>JBDOMS010000424.1:0-2321 GCA_039831735.1 Pirellulales bacterium | reverse complement strand
CTACGTTAATACGCAGCCTGTCGTCTACCACCATGAACAACAACAAGCACAAAGTACTATTGCTGGCTTTGCAGCCATCGGGGCAACATCTGAAGATGGTGAGAATGCGTTGCTTGTTGAGCGAGCGTCTGTAACAAATCGCCTCGTGACCGATGACGCATGGCGAATCACGGGAATGTTTGATTCCCTTCAAAATGAAACATCACCAGTTCTTGATCTTTCGGCTCGAGAAGTATCTAGCATATTGAATATTACTGCTGTATCGGGTGCGTATGAAATCAACGGTGCGAATAATCCAACGCTTATCGTTCGTCGTGGCCAGACGTACGCATTCAATATAATTACAGCAGGGCATCCCTTCTACCTGCAGACAACGACAGGCAGTGGCTACCAGTCGCAGAATGTCTATTTAAATGGTTTTGATGGAAATGGTGAGACGACCGGAACGCACACGTGGACGGTTCCACTCGATGCACCGAATGAACTGTTCTATCAGTGCGAATACCATGCTGGTATGAACGGAAAAATCATTGTGTCGGAGCTTCCGTCAGGCGATGGATAGAAAGTTCACGGATGGCTCCATTGATGCCAAGGCATTTACGGTCACATACATCGCTGTATTGAGGTCATGTATTTTCATGAATACATCTTGTTGACAACAGTGCTTTGAAAAAAGTGTAGAAACTAGGTGTCTCAAGCTGACTGATGTAGGTAAATGCTTATAGCCGCTGGATATGATCTTGCGGGCGTGGCAGATCTCGCTACTTAGTGAAAGTATCCATTCTTTTGTTAAAATCTTTTTGAACAGGTGTTTTTGGTATTCTTAATAAATTGTTTTAATGACGTGTTTGTTAGCGAGGTGTATTTGTTTCAGTCGGGCATTATTCAAGGGGTGAGTTCTCTCGTATGTTTGGGGCAGGCCTCGCATGAAATCAAGGCAGTTGAAACGTTTGTTGCGAAACAGTGTTCAATATCGTCGCTCACGACGGCTGTCTGTTGAGCGTTTAGAGCAGCGTGTTCTTCTCGATGCGGATCCACTTGTTGATCCGAGTGTGATTATTGCACATGGCTCGTCGATTTCTGAGCAGTATCTTCAGGCGGGCTATCTTTTTAGTGACAGTGGCATCATGTATGTTTCGTTCGATTCAGCTATGCCATCTGAACAAGTCAATTGGTGGCAAGAGGTCTTGGCGGATGTTGACCAGAGTATTGAGCCAGAATTTGCCATTGTTCCTGTGAGCAGTAGTCTGTCACAGGTCACGTTCTATCAGATAGCAAATGACTATACTTCCTTTGGCTCTTCAGGGGTTTACATTCCTCCATCTGCACTAATTTATGGTGACGGCACTGTTGAGAGAACCTCTGAGGCGAGGATTGAGCTTGCACAAAGCGTCTTTTCGCATTCGATTCGTTTTGCAGAGTCTGATGAGGCGGGCTGGAAATCTGCTGCCTACCATGAACTTGGCCATGCGTTGGGCCTCGAGCACCCGCACGATTCAGATGATGGTGATGTTGATGCAGAGATTGATACCAATGTTACGGTGATGTCCTATAACAATGTTGTTGATGAAGATGGTGATCCAGGATTCACTTCACTTGATGTTCAGGCACTGGTTTCCATTCACGCTGAAGAATCTGGTGCGACTGCAGCGCCAGTTGAAGGAACACTTCTTTCCGATCTTGGTCCTTTTGATCTATCCCAAACATGGAAGACCCCATCGCTTCGCATGGAGTGGCTTGATGGAGCAGTTGTACAAGAGCCTCGGAGTGGTAACGCCACGAAAACACTTCAACTCACCCGATATGACGGCTATACCGGTAACCCTGCTACTGTTTTTCTGGATTGGTCGCATGGCTCGGGCGTTAATTGGCATTGGGGAAATGATTTATCACCATCACCCGGATTTCACGACATCAGCTTTGGAGAGTCTTATCCGAGCCAGATTGATTTTGCTGCCGATCAGACAACCGCGACTGTCGAAGTTACGGTAATCGGTGATACAGCCGAGGAGGGGGCTGAGTGGCTGGACGTAACAGCACGCGAGGCGCGCACACCGGGCTATTTCCAGGCATTTCCGACTGAAACCCTCAGGCTTACGATCTCTGACAACGATCCCCCCACACTGGATTTCATCAATGATGTTTTCAGCTATGCAGGTGAGAGCCAGCAGACAATTTCCCTCACAGGTATTACAGCGGGGTTGAATGAGTCTCATGAACTCCGTGTGACAGCAGTCAGCAGCGATACAAATCTCATTTCTGATCTGACAGTCGCCTATCTATCACCAGATTCCACCGGAGTTCTCTCTTTGACATCGGCT
>JBDOMS010000088.1:0-10065 GCA_039831735.1 Pirellulales bacterium | reverse complement strand
AACATTTCTTCGGAATCGACAGAGAGCCATCGATTACCTCAACACTCGTGACCACATATATGTCTGCGATGGATTTGCAGGCTGGGAGCCAGCGAGCCGACTGAAGATACGAGTTTTTTGTGCTCGTGCTTATCACGCCCTCTTCATGCAGAATCTCCTCATTCGTCCAACGCTTGATGAATTAAGGGGATTTGGTGCACCCGATCATGTGATTTACAACGCGGGTCAATTCCCTGCGAATCCGTACACGGCTCAGATGACAAGCCGAACAAGTATTGACTTGTCTTTAGAACGTCGTGAACAGGTCATCTTGGGAACCGAATACGCGGGTGAAATGAAAAAAGGTGTATTCACGATGATGCATTGGTTACTCCCTGCTCAAGGGATTCTCTCAATGCATTGTGCCGCGAATGAGGGTGCGAGCAGCAACGATGTCGCGCTATTTTTTGGGTTATCTGGAACAGGGAAGACAACTCTTTCAACTGATCCAGCCCGTCGACTGATTGGTGATGATGAGCATGGATGGGGAGACGATGGAGTTTTCAATATTGAGGGTGGATGCTACGCAAAATGCATTCATCTTTCAGCGTTGGAAGAACCAGAAATATATAAGGCCATACGATTCGGCACGGTGTTAGAGAATGTGGTCTACGAACAAGCCACTCGCGAAGTTGACTTCGAGTCTAGTCTCATTACTGAAAATACACGAGCGGCGTATCCAATAGACTATATCGACAACGTGAAGGTGCCGTGTGTTGCAGGCCATCCCAAAAACGTGATATTTCTTACTTGTGATGCTTCGGGCGCTCTTCCGCCAGTCAGCCGGCTTACTCGGGAGCAGGCGATGTATCATTTCCTTTCGGGCTACACTGCACGTGTTGCCGGGACAGAGATGGGGGTGCGCGAGCCTCACCTTGCATTCTCGCCCTGCTTTAGCGCAGCTTTCCTTGTCCGGCATCCTGCCATTTATGCACGTTTACTTGCTGAAAAACTCGACCGATATCGATCGCAAGCATGGCTTGTAAATACCGGATGGACCGGCGGCGGATATGGTCACGGGAAGCGTATTAGCCTCTCCATAACAAGGAAAATTATCAACGGAATTCACTCTGGATCGCTTCTGGAGGCTCCTTTGACGCGAGATAGCATTTTCGGTCTGCACGCCGTCTGCAGCGTTCCTGGAGTCGATAAACGGATTTTGGTGCCTGCGCAGGCGTGGGCAGATCCCGTTGAGTGGGAGCAGGCAGCGAGGAATCTCGCGGGCAGGTTTTGTAAAAATTTTGAGTCCTACGCAAAGGATGCCGGGAAGGATATCTTGGACGCAGGTCCTGTCGCCGTATAATATTTCGTTGTTCCGATTTGATTCATATTAGGCATGGAAAAAATCCTTAGTTGAAAGAAGGCTTTTCGATGACAAAGACCATTTTGTTTGCATGTTGTGCGGTGCTGGCATTCTCCTTTGTTTTTACTGGCTTCGGTCATGCAGACATTCCGTTGTCGGGAACCATGAAATCCATTGATGGCTCTGAGGTAGACTTATCCACCTATGGCGGGAAAGTCGTTCTTGTTGTCAACGTTGCGAGCAAGTGTGGGGCAACGCCACAATATGAGGGTCTTCAAAATTTGTATGAAAAGTATAAAGACCAAGGGTTTGTTGTCCTTGGTTTTCCAGCGAATGATTTTGGAAGGCAAGAGCCAGGCAGTGACGATCAAATCAAGGAGTTCTGTTCCACAAATTACAGCGTGACATTCCCAATGTTTTCAAAAGTTGTTGTCAAAGGACCAGACAAAGTTCGACTTTACAAAACGCTTACAGAAACCGCAGATCCAAGTGGAGAAGTTGGCTGGAATTTTGAAAAGTTTCTTATTGGAAAAGATGGCAAGATTTCAGGTCGCTTCATGACTCGCGTTCGGCCAGACGATTCGGATCTCGTGAAAGCTATTGAAACTGCTTTAGCCAAGTAACAGCCAAATCATTAGTGGGATGGCGTGATGTTATAGCATCCTCATCAACGGGGCCGATAAGGACGAGGTCCCTCGAGGAAACGGTATGAGCCTCAGAAACAATCCCATGAGTTTTTGGGATTGATCGATTGAGAAGATGGAGTTTCCGTCTGTCAACGATGAGAGAAGTATTTCTTTGTGACGTAAGGTGATTCTTGACATCGGCTTGAGTGCGTAATGTAGTTACTGGACCACCCGAATAGAAAACAAGGCTCGGGGGTGTCGTTTGAAAACTAGCGACTGATGCTTGTGGAATTTTATTTTCTTCCATTGAATGAAGGAGAGCTTTCGGGGTTGCAATATGACCAATTTGAGGAGCGACAACGACGGACAGTAGGAGACTCAGGGAACCCCCAATGAACGCTGTGATATTGATCACATGACCCCTTTGCCCTAAACGGGTAAACCTCCAACCGCAAATGGCACCCAAAATGGGTACTAATCCAATAATCCCAATCCATTCTGCTCCAGGGCACCAATAAAGCGAGACAATGGGAAGTGCTATTGCCAAGGCAACCCCTGCGAAGAAAACAACACCTAATCCTACTTGTATGATAAGGTCAGAAAGTCTTCGAATATCGCATTTCCAAGAGGACAACCAGAAAAGCTCGCCTCTTTTCCATGCATCCAAAAAACAACCTGTTGCTAGAGCAAGTGCAGGATAGGCAGGCCAAATGTACCCAGGCAGTTTCGTGCTCGCCAGTGACAAAAACAGGAGCCAGGTACCTGCCCAACATGAGATTAGTTGGATTGCGGAATGATGCCGGTGCGCACGAAGTCTGAGTAACGCGCCCCAGTGAATTACGGTAGCGATAAGCACAAGTGACCATGGAAATAGGCCGATAGCGATGATCGTGGGATAATACAGAAGAGAACCGGAATGACCTTCCATAGGTTGCACGAATCGACCAACGTTGTGGACAAGTAAGAATTCTCTTAACCACTCGCCATCAGTGCGTATTGTTACCCACACATACCAAGGTAGTGCTACAATAAGCATCGATGCCAAAACGGTAAAAGGTTTCAATTGAGTGACCACGTGGGCCAAGGATGCCTTCGGGACAGACTGTGCTCGAATGATTGCAAAAGCAAGCATTGCCAAAGACGGAATGGCAATGCCGATAGGACCTTTTGTAAGCACGGCCAGACCAAAGACGGCCCCAATGGCCATGGCACCACATTTTGAAAGCCGTATGTAATCTCCCCGGTGTTGTAATCCGCTCCTGAGACTTTCTCGCGTAAAAAGAAAAAGTGTCAGCGTTGTGAAAAAAACAAGCGGGGCATCAGGTGTAGAGGCTCTCCCTCCAACACTAGTCCAGATGCAGGTTGCCATGACCAATCCAGCAAAAAATCCAATTGTTTGAGAAAATAACAGTACCCCGATGTGCCATGTCAGGAGGCAGGTGCCCATCGTCAGCACTGCGGAGCCCAGTCGAACGCCTGTCTCCGTTGGACCAAAGATGGACATTCCGGCTAAATGAAGCCAATTTACAAATGGAGGTTTTTCAACACGGAGGCGGCCATCAAACGTCGGGACAACCCAGTCATTGGACTGTAGCATTGCGACAGAACAAGCCGCGTTTTTTGGCTCATCATCGTCCCACAGTGGCGTGGCTCCAAGCCTTGCCAGGAGCAGGAATGCTGCAGTTCCGGCTATAATTGCACCGTGAAGGTATTTTTTTTGCATGAAACGAGCAGGGCAAATGAGTGGAAAAATAGCGCTACAAAAGGGCTCAGGATGGTAGGAATTAGGCCAGATCTGGTCAACCCGTAACGGCCCCCCGGAAACCCTTGTCTCGAAGTGGTTTGCAGCCGGTTGACCGACCGCGTGGCGCAGGTATCTTCAAGTTTTTAGAACTCCCTGTAGATCGATTTCCTTGAGGTGGGAGAGTGCCCCTTGGCAGATGATATTGATTCGGTGGGTGGTGGTAATGACGCAGGTGACAGTCCAGCTGAACATGGACAGTCTGACGTGACTGGTATGCGAGATAATGCCGGTGGGCGGCTCGTTGAATTACCAATTGAACAGGAATTGAAAGACAGTTACCTCACGTATGCGATGAGTGTTATTGTCAGCCGGGCACTGCCGGATGTGCGTGATGGGCTCAAGCCATCGCAACGGCGGATTCTCGTAGCAATGAACGATCTTAACCTTTCACCGGGATCATCCCGAGTGAAGTGTGCGAAGATTTCTGGTGATACGAGTGGCAATTATCATCCTCACGGTGAAAGTGTCATCTATCCCACGCTGGTACGTATGGCGCAGTCATGGAATATGCGTCATGTGCTTGTTGATAAGCAGGGGAACTTCGGATCAATCGCAGGCCTTCCTGCAGCTGCAATGCGATATACCGAAGCACGTCTTTCGCCGATTGCGGCTCAGATGCTTGATGATCTTGAACTCGACACAGTGGATTATGTGCCAACGTATGATGAGAGGAACACAGAGCCTGTCGTCTTACCTAGTCGTTTTCCGAATTTGGTAGTGAATGGAGCTGGTGGTATTGCCGTTGGTATGGCTACCAGTATCCCGCCTCATAATCTTGGAGAGGTGTGTCGTGGGCTTGTTGCCCTCATTGATAACCCAAGTCTTTCAATGGCGGAACTGTTGGAGATCGTGCCAGGGCCGGATTTCCCAACGGGTGGTATTGTCATGGGGCGGGAATCTCTGTTGCGTGGCTACTTGACCGGTCGAAGTACAATTACGTTACGCGCGCGAGCTCATACTGAAGAGTTTGGTAAAAATAGAAACCGTATTGTTGTTACGGAAATTCCTTATCAACAAACTCGTGATGCGATCGAAGAAAAAATAGCTGATCTCGTTAATGATGGTCGCATCAAGGGGATCTCTGCCATTCGAAATGAGAGTGATCTCAAGGAGCCTGTACGTCTTATTCTGGAACTCAAGCGGGATGCTGACCCCGATGTTGTGCTTAATCAGCTCTATCGCTACTCATCACTCCAGACGTCGTTTTCACTTATTTTTCTAGCACTCGTGGATGGGAAACCACGAGTTCTATCCTTCAAGAATATGCTTGAAGAGTTTCTTCGTCATCGAACCACGGTCATTCGTCGTCGTACGCAGTTCTTGTTGGCAAAGGCGAGGAACCGAAAGCATACACTTGAGGGTTTGCTGGTCGCCCTTGCAAACATCGATGAAGTGATACGGATTATTCGTAGCTCGAAGTCACAGCAAGAGGCAAAAGAGCGGTTAGTTGCACTTCAGACTCCTTCTGCTCTTTTGGAGCGTGCGCTCGGGAAAGAAGGCTTTGCAGTTGTCGTTGAGGAGAAAGGGAAAGCTGAAACCTACGGCCTTACCCCAGTTCAGGCGGATGCTATCCTTCGTCTCACGCTTGGACAACTCGTGAATCTTGAACAGGAAAAACTGAGTGGTGAGCACCACGGGTTGTTGGAAAAGATCTCAGAGTTTCGTCGAATCCTTTCGAGTGAGTCAAACATCAAAGCCCTTATTCGTGAAGACTTGTTACTACTTGAAAGTCGTCATGCGAACGAACGTCGCACAGAAATGAGTGGCGAGGTTGCCGATATTCGTGATATGGCAGAACTGATCACGGAAGCCACAATGGTTGTGACGATCAGCCGTGCCGGATATGTGAAGCGAACAGCAGCGGATGTGTACCGTGCACAGCGGCGGGGAGGCAAGGGACTGAAGGGTGCAAATGCCGATAGCGAAGATCCAATCGAGCATCTTTTTGTGGCGAGCACACATGACTGGTTGCTCGTGTTTACAACACTCGGGAAAGTCTTCTCGATGCGAGTTTTCGAACTTCCTGAATTGGCACGAGATGCAAAGGGGCGAGCGCTCGTGAATCTTTTGGAGTTTGAGCAGGGAGAAAAAGTAGCTGATTGTCGGGCTGTTTCCGGCTTTGAAGATCCAAACCAGTTTCTCCTTCTTGCAACCCGGAGTGGTATGGTGAAAAAAACTGCTTTAGAGCAGTATCGTCGTAGGCGAACAAAGGGTCTTATTGCGGTCAAGCTCAAAGAGGGTGATGAGTTGGTTGACGCAGTTGTGACAAAGCCCGGTGATGAACTTGTTTTGGCGACGTCCAAAGGCATGGCCATTCGCTTTCCTGAGTCAGATGCCCGGCCGATGGGTCGAGATACAAGTGGTGTGCGTGGGATAAAGCTCGGTGAAGGCGATCAACTTGTCGGAATGGTTGTAGCGGATCCAGATGCAACATTACTGACAGTGTGTGAGTATGGTTATGGGAAACGAACACCATTTGGTACCGGAACACCTCTTTCGTCCGATTCTGTGGACGGTGAAGCAACGTCATCAGATGGCGAAGCTAGTGATTCGGTTGTGGAAGGAGATAATGAGGGTTCTACCGGGATGCGATACCGCACGCAAAAACGCGGAGGTAAAGGAATTCGTGATATTAAGACGACAGCACGGAACGGTCATGTTGTCTCCATTGTCGCTGTTCATAATGATGATCAAGTACTCATGATGACTGCACGAGGCAAGATCCAACGGGTCAATGTGCAAGAAATTCGCCCAATGGGACGTAATACCCAAGGGGTTCGTATTATGCGGCTTGATGACAGTGATGCACTTGCTGCCATGGTGACTGTGCCTCCTAGTGAGCAGGAGGATGCAGATTCATCTGCGGGAACGCCTGCAGAGTGAGTGTGATTTTGCTGACTCCGTACATCAGTTCAAAGGTGCTCTTGGTTAGGTTTTGTTATGCACGTCACAGTTATTGGTACAGGTTACGTGGGGCTTGTAACAGGCACCTGTCTTTCCGACAGTGGAAACACTGTTACCTGTCTCGATATTGATGCAAAAAAGGTTTCAGCACTTCATCGAGGTGAGATTCCAATTTATGAGCCCGGTTTAGAGGAAATGGTACAGAGGAATACGTCTGCTGGGCGATTGCGATTTACAACCAGTACACCTGAAGCACTGCAGCAAGCGGAAGTTGTTTTTATAGCTGTCGGTACTCCAGCAAGTGATGACGGGTCCGCTGATCTTTCTGCTCTGAGAAGGGTTATTGATTCGATCGCTGTCCATCTTCCAGAGCATGCGATTGTTGTTACGAAGAGTACTGTTCCGGTCGGAACATGCGCGGAGATTGAGCGACGACTTAAGGAAAAAACGGGTCGTGACTGTCGTGTTGCCAGTAATCCAGAGTTCTTAAAGGAAGGGGCAGCAATTGAAGATTTCCAAAAGCCTGATCGTGTAGTTGTGGGTGTCCGATCAGAAGCCGATGGTGAGGTTCTTCGTAGTCTGTATCAACCATTTTTGAGAACAGAAAATCCATTTCTGGTCATGTCTCCAGAGAGTTCTGAGATGACGAAATATGTTGCGAACGCCATGCTGTCTACAAAGATTTCTTTCATCAATGAAGTCGCTAACTTATGTGAAAGTATCGAAGCTGATATCGATGATGTGCGTCGTGGCATTGGTCATGACAGTCGAATTGGATTTGCCTTTCTTTTTCCTGGTGCTGGTTATGGCGGTAGTTGTTTTCCAAAAGATGTTCAGGCACTCGCTGCGCTTGCGAGGAAGAATCAGTCCTCGAGCCTAATCCTTTCAGCTGTTCATGAAACAAATCAAAAGCAGAAAACCATTCTCGGCTTAAAGGTCGAGAAGCATTTTCATGGTGATATTCGGGGGCATCGCGTGGCAATATGGGGTCTGGCGTTTAAGCCGAGAACAGATGATATTCGGGAAGCCCCGTCGATTGAACTCATCGACTTCCTTTTGGGTGCAGGTGCTCATATTACAGTGTTTGACCCCGAAGCAATGCCGAATGTCCAAATCAAATATGGCGATCGGCTGAGCTACGCCTCGTCGGCTATGGATGCTCTGAAAGACGCTGACTGTTTAGTGGTGGTCACTGAATGGGGAGATTTCCGTCGTCCTGATTTCGGTGAGATCGCACGGCGCATGAAGTCTCGTGTCATTATCGACGGTCGAAATCTCTACGAGCCGAAAGAACTAAAACGTCTTGGATTTACCTATCATTGCATCGGAAAGCAGCCAGTCCTTGAAGCCTCCGCGGCCACTGAGGGCACGAAAACGGGCACGCAAGGTGCTTGAAGAAATGCATTTGTTCAAGGAAAGAAAAATCAAAGGTTTGACGGTCTTTTTCACGACGGGTACAGTTCGATATTTCAGGCATCGTTAATTTTCATTCCCAACACTCATCTATCCTCTCGCTCACCTTCTTGGAGTTATGTTCACCGTGAAACATCTGTCTCACCTTGCTTCGATTATTGTGGCTTCAGTTTTTGTCTGTTTTCCGTCAACGGCTATGGCTATGGCCGAAGATGGGGGCTCTGAACGAGTGTGGCTCTTTGGGCCGTATGGCTTTTGGTGGGTTGTTGGTTTATCAGGTTCGGTACTTGCTTTGTATCAGGCTTGGCAATTCTTCAAGTGGATGGAGGCTCAGCCTGCAGGATCGCAAGAGATGGTAAAGATTGCCGGATTTGTTCGGACTGGTGCCGATGCGTATCTCAGTCAGCAGTACAAGGTGGTTGCTGGATTTTTTGTTGTGATTTTCATTTTGCTGGCTGTAATGGCCTTTGGGCTTAATGTCCAAAGTGCTTGGGTGCCCTTCGCGTTTATTTCAGGGGGTCTTTTTTCTGGCCTTGCTGGTTGGTTTGGAATGAAAACTGCAACTCTTGCGAGCAATCGTACAGCTGCAGGAGCAGAGAGAAGCCTGAATGAAGGGTTGCAAGTGGCTTTTCGTTCTGGTGCCGTCATGGGGCTGACGGTTGTGGGGCTCGGCTTACTCGACATCATGATCTGGTTTTTCATCCTCTACTGGGTTGTACCGGTCTTTGGTAATGCGCTTTCGCTTGAAGAAATTACTGTAACGATGCTTTGTTTCGGCATGGGGGCAAGTTCACAAGCACTCTTTGCGCGTGTTGGTGGTGGCATCTTTACAAAGGCAGCGGACGTTGGTGCTGACCTTGTTGGAAAAGTTGAGCAGAATATTCCAGAGGATGATGCTCGAAATCCAGCAACCATTGCCGATAATGTTGGAGACAATGTTGGTGATGTTGCTGGCATGGGAGCGGATCTGTATGAAAGTTATTGTGGAAGTATTCTTGCCACGGCCGCGCTTGGCGTTGCAGCGTTTATTGGGAATCCCCAAATGCAAATAGCGGCACTCTTTCTGCCTATGGCATTGGCTGCTCTTGGGATACTAGTCTCAATTTGGGGTATCTGGCAGGTTCGTACGAAAGAAGATTCGTCACAAAAGGCCCTGTTGGCTGCTCTTGCCCAAGGAATCAACATGTCAACGATTGCGGTCGTTGGCGTCGCTTTTGTTCTGACCTTTCTCATGCTGGGCTTTGACTATATCGGTGTTGCTATTTCTGTCATCGTGGGCCTGAGTGCAGGTTGGGTCATTGGCAAATGGACTGAATACTCTACGAGCAATGAGTACACTCCAACGAAAGATCTTGCTGATCAGGCAATGACGGGGCCGGCCACAATTATTATTGGTGGTGTTGCAGAAGGAATGCTCTCCACATGGGTGCCAGTGTTGGTTGTTGGTGCTGCCACACTTCTGTCCTTCGGCTTTGCCAATAAATTCAACTTCGATGATCCAAACGCGTTTGCACTGGGGCTTTACGGCGTCGGTATTGCTGCGGTTGGCATGCTGTCGACCCTTGGGATTACGCTCGCAACTGATGCCTATGGTCCAATTGCAGATAATGCTGGAGGCAATGCCCAGATGGCAGGTCTCCCAGAAATCGTTCGTGAGCGCACGGATGCCCTTGATGCTCTTGGAAACACGACGGCTGCAACTGGAAAGGGCTTCGCTATCGGGTCAGCTGCTTTGACCGCGCTGGCTCTTCTTGCAGCCTACGTTGAAGAAGTTCGGATTGGTTTTGAGCGATGGGGTGTCGCAGTCACTGAGACGGCTGATGGATCTGCTTTAGGCCAGGGAGATCTCGTAAAGGTTTCTGGAAACGTTATTGTGCAGGCTGGAAAAACACCATCGGAAAATACTGCGTGGCTGTTACTCAACCCGCGAGGAATTCCAGATTACAAACAAGTTGCCAACGGAACGAAGCTCTCTA
>JBDOMS010000249.1:0-2330 GCA_039831735.1 Pirellulales bacterium | reverse complement strand
AGAACTCACGACTGCGGTGGTAGCACTCATCAAAGAAGATAATTTCATCTCCAGTGTTTAAGTGTGCCATGAGTAAGCCGACCAGCGCGCCCATTCCGCTTGCGAAGAGTGTTGCTTCTTCACCACCTTCAAGTGATGCTAGTTTCTTTTCAACAGTTCGTTCATTTGGATTGCCGTACCGTCCATATTCC
Source organism: Pirellulales bacterium (assembly GCA_039831735.1). Lineage (GTDB taxonomy): Bacteria > Planctomycetota > Planctomycetia > Pirellulales > UBA1268 > CACORA01. The sequence continues at coordinate 2,139 of JBDOMS010000249.1, read as the reverse complement.
TCACGAGGCTGTTCTTCTTCGATGAAATCAATGATCGATTGTGTGTCTGGGAATGTGTAGGTTGAAGTTGCGAAAATAGGATCAGTGATAGAGAAGCCAGGTTTCGCCCGGGCTTCTCCAGCGTGAACAGAAGCGGTGGAAATGCCAGTGTCTTGATTATGAGTGTGCTTGAGCATCGGTGCGTAACTCTCGAACCCGTAAAACCATCTGTTTTGCGAGTGTAGTCGCCGTCTTGCGGGGCGGCAAGGAAGCCATCTTCTGCATCGCGCCATGAATCGTGTAAAAGTGTGTCATGCGCCACGATACCAACAATGAGGTCGATCAGCCCAAGAAACGACGTTTATGGCCACCGCGTCGCATCTTTGTGACGTTGGCATCCCTTGGAACGGCCGTTGTGCTCGTTCGTTTCAACATCCTCCAAATGATTATTGGGCCCGTTGTCGATCAAGCAGTACAGAACATCATTTCTCTCATTCTTTGTTTTTCAGGTTTGATGTCATTGCTGGTGTGGTTTTTACGGGAAAGCGATCATACTCGCCGACTCAAGCGGAATGTTGCGGGGGCAATCGTCATTGCAATCATTGCGCTTGTTGCTGTTCTGCGAATTGAGCGAGTCTCTGGCGATCTTGTCCCAGAGTTTAATTGGCGTTGGGCTCCGGCCCGAGATCGCTTGTTGAAGCACCATGATGTAAATACAGGCATGATCACATCCCCATGGCATGAAACGGAAAATGATTTTCCTGGATTTCTTGGACCATCTGGTCAGTGTAGTCTTGCCGCTCCTGAGCTTGATGCTGATTGGATGATATCTCCTCCACGCTTGATGTGGAGGCAGCCAATCGGAGCTGGGTGGAGCGGATTTGCCACGTGTGGTGATCACGCAGTTACGCTTGAGCAGCGTGGTGACGAAGAGGTTATCGCCTGTTACGACATTCTTTCTGGTGCAACTGAGTGGATCGTTGCGGTGCCTGCACGGCATGAAACAATTCTTGGGGGCGTTGGCCCGCGTTCAACACCAACTCTTCGCGATGGAGTCGTTTTTGCGACGGGAGCAACGGGATGGCTGCATGCTATTGATGGTGAATCAGGGAAGGTTCTCTGGCGCAAAAACGTCCTTGATGATCTCGGTATTGATCAGAAACAGCATGCGATGAGTGTTGCTTGGGGACGAGCAGGTTCGCCACTTGTAACCGATGAACTTGTGATCGTGCCAGCTGGCGGGCCTCTTCAAAAGCCAACGTCGGAGGAACCAGAATACGTGTCACTGGTTGCCTATGAACGAGCGACGGGCCAGCAGCGATGGCTTGCCGGTGATGAGCAGATTGCATTTGCGACGCCGATTCTGACATCGTTTGGTGATGTGACACAGGTTGTGAATGTAAATGAGGCGCATGTTGCAGCATACGATCCAGCGGATGGAGCTCAGTTGTGGCAGATTGTCTGGCCAGGTCACTCCAATTCGGATGCCAGTTGCTCTCAGGTTGTACCGCTGAAAGATGAGAAGTTTTTTATCTCAAAAGGGTATGGGGTCGGTGCAGCAGTGTTTCAAATTCGGGCGCCGTCCTCAGATCCGTCGCTGCCTCAGGTATGGAACGTGGAGCCAGTGTGGCAGCAGTCAACGTTGCTCAAGACGAAATTTACAAATGTCGTGGTCTATGAGGGATTTGTGTACGGCCTGTCAGATGGCATCCTTGAATGCGTAGATATTGTAGATGGAACGCGGGCTTGGAAACGAGGACGGTATGGACAGGGGCAAGTTCTTCGAGTTGGGTCCCTTTTACTCGTTCAGGCTGAATCAGGTGACGTGTGTCTTGTTGAAGCATCTCCGAAGGCGCATCGTGAGATCGCGAGATTGGATGCTATCTCGGGCCAGACGTGGAACAACCCGTGCCTCTCCGGGAATCGCCTGTTGGTGCGAAATGCTGAAGAAGCTGCGTGTTATGAATTACCAGTTGTACAGGCTTCCTCTGAGGAGGCAGTGGAGGAGGAGCGTTGAGCGAACTGGATGGGCAGACAGCGCTGATCGTTGGTGGAACTCGTGGTATTGGCCGTGCCGTGGCGTTGTCATTAGCTGATGCAGGTGCGCAGGTTGGTATTCATGGCCGTTCATCGGATGCAGCTGCAACGGTTGCGGAAGAA
>JBDOMS010000210.1:0-2332 GCA_039831735.1 Pirellulales bacterium | reverse complement strand
GAAAGGACATGTGTGGAACACCGAAATAAAGAGTCGGGGGGTGTCCGGAAATGGTTGCCCGCAGTGCAATGAATCTCGGGGGGAAAAGGCAATCAAGAGGTACCTGGAAATGTACGACTTCCGATTTCGCCCCCAGATGAAATTCAAAGAGTGTAAAGACAAACTCCGATTGCCATTTGACTTTGGCGTCTACGTCGGCAAACAGCTACGGTTGATCGAGTTCCAAGATGAGCAGCATTACAGGATGGTTACATTCGGCAGCACACCACTTAAGGCGAAAGCAACATTCAAGCTCGTAAAACTACGTGACCGCATCAAACGCAAATACTGCAAGCGCGAGAAAATCCCGTTGTTGATAATCCCGCATTGGGAAATTGACAACATCACCGCATTGCTAGATGAGTTTTTGGGACGCGAGCCGACTTCAGAATAAATCGCTTTGCACACCACCCCCCATACCATTAACCTCAACCAGTCAATTCACCCCTTTCAGGAGATACATCAATGGTCAACAAGGTCAAAACTTACACCCAAAGTGGCAAGGCACGAAAACCGTGCCCAAGTTGCAAAAAATACGTGCATGCTCGCGTGACCATATGTGCTTGTGGGCACGAATTCCAATCCAAAGCAAAAACCTCAGCCACTCCCCCTGGCGTTCCATCCAAAGACGACGTCATCAAGATTTTGACGATTCTGGAACTCATCGAAACTCTGGACGGGAAATCCATTCAGGATATCTACGCCGCAGCAGAAGCCACTACCGAAAACCTTACCACAACCAAATTTGCCGACTTCAAGAAGGCCGTTAAAGCCAAAGAGAATATTGACGCTGTTGGGGGAAGAGCGGCAGTGGAGAAACTCATGAAAATCGTGAACGACCACCGAAGCTCGTAAGTCTCAACCACACCAATAAAATGGAAATGCCATGACTGAAACACCCCCGCAACGAGACGATACCCAAAGATACGCCAGGGCCCTTGACAATCTTGTTCGCGTTTTTTGCATTATTGTCGTGGCGATACTTTATTCTGCCACGCAAAAGCCCCAAAAGGATGTGGTGTCCCTGTCAAAAGACAATAAGAAAATATTGTTGGAAATTCAGGGCAGAATGCTGCCATTATTCCGGAGAAAAAGTGCCACCAACGAAAAGATTACTAAGAAACTGGACCTGATCGCAAATTCCATGAATCTCAACGACACCCCCGATACAGAGTAGTAAAGGGGCGATCTGTCCACACTCCACGCCAAGAAAGATGAAATGCCATGGCCGAAACAACCAGGCAACCTGATTCTCGAAATCGGTCTAACTGGATGAATGTTTTCTTTTGGCCCATTGTTCTGCTATACATTCTGGCCCATCAATACAATCACAATGCGACACTTCGGTCCGCGTTAGAAGAAGATAAAAAAACGTTGTTGGAATTTCGTGACAGCATATCCCACTTAGTCCAGTTGGCAGACGACGCCGACCACAAGACCATTAAGGCACTGGATTTGATCATCGACTCCACGAACAACGACAAGGAATAACACACAAATCCACAACCAATAAGAGGGAAATTTCATGGCCGAAAAAAACACACAAAATCGGACTACCAAAGACTACGTGTTATTTGTCGCTTTATGTTACGCAATCATTTATATGATTGTGACTATGAGTGCCGTGAGCGACAGTCAAGTGAAGCGTCAAAGACAGGAAAATCAAAAGCTTTTACAGGGCATTTATGACAGCATGCCGTCAAGACTCCGGGAAAACAGTGACACCAGCGAGAAAATTGCTAAGAAGCTGGATCTGATCGCAAACGCCATGAACCTCAACGACAACGTTGATGCTGAGTAACAGCGGATGCCACCAGTGACCGCTCCACACCAAGAAAAGGAACTGCCATGTCCGAAACAACCACGCAATCTAATTCTGGAACCAGATCTATTTGGAGGACCCTCTTATTTCCTGGTTTTTTCGCGTTACTTCTGTTGAGTGACTATCTCGAAGGGCAACGCAATAGGGACATGTTGAACGAGTTAAAGCAAGAAAAAACACCAATCTTGGAATTTCGCGAGAGGATCTCTCATTTAGCCCAGATATCCCGCGACTCCGGACATAAGACCATTGAGGCACTGGATCTGATCATCGAGTCCACGAACAACGACAAGGAATAACACACCAACCCAACAATTTGAAGGTCACCAGGGCAGCATTTGCTGCCCTATTTTTGTGCGCCGACCAAAAGTAAACGAATGTAATTTTCCGCCTATCGAAAAATGACCCATTTTCTGATTTTTGGTGTATAGATAGGTGGAGAGACAATTAATGGAGTAAGTAAATGAATGC
>JBDOMS010000489.1:1228-10141 GCA_039831735.1 Pirellulales bacterium | reverse complement strand
CTTTCCTGAGAGCCTCTTTCTCAGATTTTTGACTTCCCTCAAGATGGCTCTTTTCTTCTTTTTTTGTCCTCTTTATTACCCTTTACTGTACTGGTTTTATGACGAACGAACATGGGCTAAAAATACGTTATTTTTTGATGTTTTGAGGTTGTTTTGCGGGTTCCTCGATTTCTTCTAGCTACTCTTATTTTTCATAAGTTATTTAAAGAAAAGAACAGAAGTTAGAAATAATGCCTAATACAAATAAGGTATGTGTACAAAACACTACGTAGGATAACGAAAAAGCACTCAAAAGAAGCCGTATAAGTAAAAAACTAGCCACCTTACCAATGTATTTTAATGTCTGAAACATGTCTGAAACATGTCGGATTCCTCTGGTAAAGCTGTTTATACCGTAGCGATATAGTGTAAAAGGTGTGGTAGACGGACCTCAAATTCGTTATTGAGAGCATGCTCGTTATTGTTGCGTAAAGAAGAACGTGAGCAACAAACATTGGACGTGACAAAATATCAACATATTGTGATCATCCATCACACAATCACTTCTCTAAGTATTTTGATTGCTCGATGAACGTCTGAAACAGTTGTGGTGTGCCCAAAACTGAATCGGACAGCACCCTGAATCAAATTTTTTGGAAGGTTCATCGCAAGTAGTGCTGGAGCCGGTTCGCTTGCACCACTTGAACAAGCTGTCCCACTTGAACACGCCAATCCCGCAAGATCAGCTGCCAGTACCAAAGCCTGACGATCACAATGAGAAAACGCTATTGTCGAGATATGAGGAGAACGTTTTTCATGAGATCCTACAATCACAACGTCAATATTGCGGCTTTGTGCAATGTCAATGACAGCAGATTCAAAAGTATTTCGCATGGCATTCAAGTGAAGAGTCATATCATGTCGCTCTTGGACAGTCATTTCGAGGGCATGAGCAAATCCTGCTGCTAGAGCAACCGCTTCTGTTCCACCTCGCATGCCGTGCTCCTGCGTCCCAGAATATCGGGGTCTAAAATCAAGGTCACCTCGCAAGAGAAGCGCACCAATTCCGCGAGGTCCACCAAATTTATGTGGGGCAAGCGTTACTGTTGCACAGTCAGAATAGTCCATTTCTGTGCACACATACGGCACGCCCTGCGTCATATCGGCATGTAAAAGAACATTTTTTCCAATTTCAAAACGGGACTGAATGGTTCCCGTCTGACCGCAAACCAATGTATTACTCACAATAGCGCGGGGGTACGCTCGAGATTTATCCAACCAGAAATTGAATGCATTTTGATCAATCAGACCATGAGAATTCAAAGGGATGGTTTCCACATTCCAATGATACTCTTCAGCTAAAGATAGAGCAGCAGATCGGAGGCTATTGTGATCACGTGCACTCGTCGCAAGGGTGCCATTTTCGCAGTGTGCCAAACCAAATAAGGCGGACCAGTTCGATTCTGTAGCTCCTGAGGTAAAGACAAGTCGATGTTGACTTGAACCTGACGATGAGCAGCCGAGCAAAGAAAGAATCTTTTCTCTTGCATCCTCAAGAATCCTGCGAGCCCGACGGCCTTCGGCATGTTGACTCGATGGGTTTGCAAATCCTTCACGAGCAACCGAACGCATGACATGCGCTACTTGAGGACGAAGAGGCGTTGTGGATGCGTGGTCAAAGTAAATGGAGGTCGGTTTTGAATGAGCCCCAGCCACGTCACCCACGGCTTATTTCACTTCGATAAGTTCAACCAGAAAATGGAGTGTTGCGTTTGGTGGGATGGGACCTCCTGGTGTACCACGAGCCCCATATCCAAGATCACTAGGTATCAGTAATTCAATCATGCCACCCTCACCAACTAGCTGCATTCCTTCAGTCCAGCCTGGTATGACACCATTGAGTGGAAATTCAATGGGCTCACCACGTTGATATGAACTGTCAAAGACGTTTCCGTCATCGAGCCATCCATGATAATGAACTTTTACTGTGTTCGTAGCCTTTGGTTTTGTTCCGTCTGTCCCACGAAGGACTCGATACTGAAGACCAGAACCGGTTTTCTCGAAAGAAGTAGGAGCATCATCAGCGATTTTGCCCGCACCAGATGGTAATGAAGGGTGGGGTACGTCTTTTGATTCGTCAGCCACAGTGAACTCCAGAGGTGATAGCACAAAGAATAAAAGTGAAAACGCAACAAAAAATCTCATCGATAAGTTCCTCAAGGATCGAGAAATATAATATACATAAAAAAACAACCAATATAAGGACGTCTTCTGGAAAGCGTGACTTCCGTATTCCCAGCTTATGCAGGAGTACAATGGAGCCTACAGGTGTTGCTCTTTATTTGCTGCTAGCTTGGATTTGATAGCAGCGATTCGATGTCATCTACTTCAATAGGGATGTGACTACTCAAATCAATCGGTCCACGCTCAGTGATCAAAATATCATTTTCAAGTCGAATACCAATGCCTTCCTCGGGAATATAAATTCCAGGCTCGACAGTTATCACCCAGCCGGCCTCGAATGGTCCATCTGCTGGTGCAAGATCGTGCACACCAAGCCCGAGTGAGTGTCCGAGACCATGCATAAAGTATTCTCGACAGGCAGGTTTTTCATCTGAATCTTCCGCGACCTCATCAGTCGTCAGAAGTCCGAGCGCAACCAATTCATCATTCATCTCAAGTTGTGCAGCTCGTTTCCAATCGCGTTGTGTGATGCCAACGGTTGCACGAGCGATGGAATTCTTAAGGACCTTGAGAACGGAACTATATACCGCTCGTTGTCTATCGTTAAATTTCCCGCTCACGGGATATGTTCTTGTAATGTCAGCATTGTAATTTGCATAACATGCACCAACATCTACAAGAAGAAGATCACCATCTCGACATTCACCACTGTTTTCAATGTAGTGCAGCACACAGGCATGAGTGCCTGATGCGATGATTGGTTCATACCCAAATGTTGATCGGTGTCGAATAAACTCTGCGGCAACCTCGGCTTCGAGTTCATATTCCATGATCCCAGGTCGCAAGGACGATAGCATTTTTCGGAGACCAGCATCCGTGACATCAATTGCTTGCCGAATGAGATCAACTTCTGTAGGACTTTTTACAGCTCGAAGTTTTCTCAAAAGTGGAGCCAGCCGTTGATAGTCGTGCAGGGGGTAATCGGCAATCATTTGCCGGGCCAGACGCAGGTCTCGTGGGGATACATCGATGCTTGCGCGTGCATGCTCATTCGCATTTAAGAATACTTTGTTACTTTCACAGAGAAGGAGATGAAGAATCGACGGTAATTCAGAAACCCAACGAATGTTTTTAATGCCAGAGATATCCTCAGCCTTTTTCTTCGACAGCTTTTCTCCTTCCCAGAGGGCTAGATGTTCAGTCGGTTGACGAATGAAAAGCATTTCTCGATGAGAGGGCTCAATGGCATGCGGGGCCAAGATCAGCACACTCTCCTCTTGTTCGATTCCTGTTAGCCAGAAAAGGTCACCAGCAGGATGGATCTTGAGCGTGCCATCTCCTGTAGTTGGGAGAATGTCAGCGGCGTGCACAACAGCCATGCTGTCATTTGGCAAAAGAGACGCAAGCTGAAAGCGATTGTGGATAAATAAATTGTTATCAATAGGGGAGTGTCGCATGACAAAAGGATACTATCGCCAGCGTTTTTTTTCTTCCTCACGGATTGTGGCAGCGGCTCTCACCGCATCTTGCTCCAATGCTTCACCAACCGCGGTAGCCCTTTCTTTACTGATGAAAATCTGTGGTAGACCACCTTTTATTGAGAAATGGATGACCCCCGTTGCTACCAGAATCGGTGTGAGAAAGAGCAAGATGCGAGCTCCCCATCGGGATGTGGCCACTTTTTGGATCGGAGCGGGCATCGTTGTGGCGGCGAGTCCTACGATTTGCTGCGAATAGGTTTTTTTTCTGGACTTTCGATGGGCCATGAAGCATTCTCCCGATGAATTGTGATCAATAATCGCTTTAGGTGAACCATAGCGAGATTGTTTCTTGTATTTCCAGACCGCTTCGTTGTTGGAAATCAAGGGAAACTAGGAATGAAAGGGAGTGCGAAATGCCTGTTTGAGGCGATCTAAAGCGTCTTCAAGTCTAGCTGTCGGACAAGCGATATTGAGACGAATAAAACCAGGAGCCCCAAAGTCATGTCCATCGGATGGTCCCAAACCAGCCCGGATGCACGCCTCCATCGGATTCTTGACAGGTGTTGGTCGGCAGTCGATCCAGGAAAGGTACGTGGCCTGAGCAGGAATACATGAAAGCCCGGCAATGTCGTGGATGACTGATTGAATCATGGTGTGGTGCGTACGAAGAACGGTGAGCAGTTTCTGTCGCCATGCATCACCATAGTTCCATGCTGCCTCGGCTGCAGCGTAGCCCAATGGATTAATCATCGGGACAAGACCACCACCACTTGCTATCCATTGTTTACGACGGGTGTGGCTTGGGAGAATCGCAGCAGCACAACCAAGTCCAGCAAGGTTCCAGGTTTTTGAAGGCGCGACAAGTGTTATGGCATGTTTCGTAGCATCGTGATGAAGGCTTGCAAATGGTATGTGGGTACACTGTGGATCAATGATAAGATCAGACCATATTTCATCACTCACAACTGTGATACGGTGTTCTTCACAAATGTCAGCTATTCTTAGTAGGTTTTCTTTCGTAAAAACTAATCCAGTTGGATTATGAGGGTGACAAAGCCAGAAAATCTTCGCCCGAGGGGTGATGGATGCCTTGAATGTTTCCCAGTCGATATCCCACGTTGTTTCTTTTTGAATAAGGGGTATGCGGACACATCGTCGGTTTCCCATACCCGGAAGTGAAAGAAAAGGTGGATAGACGGGAGTGAATGTCAAAATCTCATCATCTGGCTGCGAGAGTAATCGAGCAGTCATGGCAAGGCCTGTGACAACGCCAGGGGTGGCAATCACTCTGGAAGGATCAATGTTCCACGAATGCTGGCGTTGCAGATGATTGGCTAATGCGTCGGCAAAGCCAGGTGGTTCGTGTGTGTAACCAAAAACACCATGTTGGGTGCGTTGATGAATGGCATCGAGTATCTCTCGAGGAGTACAGAAATCCATGTCTGCAACCCACATGGGCAGCACATCCTGACCACTCCAGCGATCCCATTTTTCAGAACCGGTACCTTTACGATCTGGGCAGGCAGCAAATTCATTTTCGAAAGGGTCGGTTGTCATCACTCCAGCGTGTTCGAAAGAAGGCGATCAGGAGCCAAGATGCACGAGACTGACTGATAAGGAATCTAGAAACAGAGTTTCAAAAAAGAAACGAGAAGGACTTGTGAAAAATCATCATCCCGACGCCAGAGAAAGTAGCTGATCTATTCACTGGTTTTCACACAAGGCTCGTTCAAACGTCGTGCTTGAACTAATAGCTATAGCCTGCAAGGGCTTCTGTAATATTGGCAGTATCCGCCTTTGCTAACACACCTGTTCCTCGAAGATTTCGCTTCCTTTTACTTGAAAGCCGAACTTGAAGATGGCTTGTGCCAGCGCGACGATGCTTTGCCTTACCTTTCGCCGTGAGCCGAAATCTTTTTTTAGTTCCCTTGTGAGTTTTTTGTTTGGGCATTTGTTATCTCCTTGAGTGGCACGTGCCACGTTTATGAAACAATATGAATATATGTTTTACCGTGGGGCAAGGGTGCAGACCAGCCGTCGACCCAATTGTTGTGGTGGTGATTCAATCTTTGCAACGTCCTCAAGTTGGTCCACAATGCCTTGCATTACGCGCTGACCCTCTTCGATGTGGGCCATTTCACGTCCACGAAAGACCAGAGACACAATGACTTTATCTTTGTGAAGCAAAAAACCTTTTGCCTGATTCACCTTGAAGTCGATGTCATGCTGCCCGGTTTTTGGTCTCAGGCGGATTTCTTTGGTCTTTGTGTGATGGACATGGGATTTATGCTGTTTCTTCTTTTGCTGGTACTTGAACTTTCCGAAGTCCATAATCCGGCAGACAGGAGGCTTCTCAGCCGAAGCCACTTCAACAAGGTCGAGACCAGCGTCAGAGGCCACCCGAAGAGCTTCCTCTGTGGGAATGACACCAAGCTGGTCGCCGTTTGCACCGATCACCCGGACCGGTGAGATCCGGATTTGTTCGTTAATACGATGCTGTTTCTCGATGACCGATGTCTCCGGGCGAAATGGGGATCTGCAGTTGTCTGGGGTTATTCAGAGTACAGCAGAATAGAGACACAATAATCCAACACGGTGCGGGGGGCGTCAAGGCGTCACTGTTTTTCTTCGTAGCCGTGCCTGACGGGGGTCACCGAACGCCTTTTCCGGGCCTCTCAAGAGCCGCAGATTATGAATGAGCTCTTCGTCTGAAGAGCCAAATCTTCGAGTCATCGATTCCTCCATCATGAAGGCGACACTCATCCGCCCTCCAAAGGTATCTGCAAGTACATAGTGGACCCATCGAAAGGGAAGGGAATCAGCCGTTCCAATAGAGGCAATACGAATGACAGACAGTCCATCTAACATGCGTTCGGACGTCTCCTCGAAACCTTCAAATTGCTCCTGCAATGAGCGTTTGAGATCTCGTTTGACCTCTTGCATTGTTGGTGTGTCTGAGGCACTTGTGTGTGGAAGAGTGGTGATGGAGCACTGGGCAACAAGAGCGCCTTGGTCGACAAGCCGCATGACAAGGGTATCAGATGACCGCTCCACAATACGCCAACGTGCATCATAGAGGAGATCAAATTGACCGTCTAAACTCCTAAACCAGAGCCGGTCTGGCCGTCCGTTGCCCTGCCTTCTGTGTGAAGACGTGTCAGAAATCTCAATCGTTGCATGATTCCCAGTTTGAGATGAAAGGTCCCTTTGGGTTGTTGGGAGCGTAAGTGGTGTTCGAAGAACTTTTATTTTTGCATCAACTTCGAAACCAGGTGCGACATGGCTGGACTGCCGTTGTTCTTGAATCGTACATGTGACTGCATGAATATGTTGATCCAAGAGGTATTGAGGAGAAGAATTATTTGAGATTGCTGCCGTAGTCGAATCGGAAGCGACAGTGTTTGTCTCAAAGTGTCCTTCAACAGCTATCTCTGTAGAAACACCGTCAACAGCACCTTCAAGGCGTCCCCGAAGACTCATTCGTGCTAGACCATCCATCACCTCTTCAAGTGTGACTTTCAATTGCCCACTTTCAATGACATCAATGGTAAGCAGTCCAGCTGAGTCACCCGGAGCCAGGGTCCAGCTTTCACCGATGTGTACAGCATCCTTTGGCAATAATGCGTCAAGCAAAATAGAATCAAAAGGTATATCGAGGAGGTCGTTTTCTTCACGAGAAAGAAAACCTTGATCAAGATAGTGGGCCGCAGAGTTTCCAACTTTGGTGACCGTGATCAGGCGTGCATCTTCCGGCAGTTTGATGTCTTTGCTTTGGTTGTCGATAGCAATAACAGCATATGCGTCAGAATACTCACGAGTGGTCTCAGCAGAAGGCTTTTGTGGTTCCGTGAACTCAAATTTTCCTCTCACATGAATCGGTTGACGAATGGGCTCAGTACCTCGACCGGTTGCAGCAATGAGTTCACCTTCGACATCGAGGCGGACAACGACCTGCGACTGATTGCCGAAAACAACCACTGCTGCGAAGGAGAGGGAGACGAAGAGACCCAATCGGAGAAAAGAAAAGATTTGCTGAGGAATTCTCATGTGCATTGTTTTGAGGACACCTTTGTGAGCCATATGTCTACCCATGAAACTACAATCGGTTGATTTCGTGACCATGTCCCTGTACCAAATGTCTCCTTGCGTAGACTGCCTATTTCGTAGATCCAGTCCATCTCATGGCGTTCTCTGGTGAGACAAGTCAAGTCCTTCAAAAATGACGCAAGTATATGTAAATAAAGGAGTTACGTCTCTTTCAACATGGTGAGGAGTTGGGCTGACTTGCTGGATTCTTCGAAAAAAGTTCAAGTTTTTCGTGTCTAAGGCGAACTATTTTGCATTTCGGTTCGTACAACTCTCGTGATCTCAAACGGCGTGGTGGGGGCTACGGATGGCCAAGCATTACGTCAGAATGACTTTTTGAGGGTAGAGCTATGCGTTCCAACAGTTCGAATTCCTTTGTGCGACTCTTCATGAATAAGCAGACATCAGTACCGCAGGCAGATTCCGGTATGGACGTTTCGGTGACTGAACCAGTGCTATCGATTGAAGAACTTGCAAAGCGATTCAATGTGTCAACAAAGACAATTTCTCGTTGGCGAGAACATGGGTTGGTGGCACAGCGTTATATCGTCGATGGTCGACGTCGCGTTGGTTTTCTGGCAAATACGGTGGAAGAGTTTATCCGCAAGAACCCAATACGCGTAGAGCGAGGTAGTAAATTCAGCCAACTTTCTGAAGAGGAGCATGAAAAAATAATCTCATGGGCGCGTCGACTATCTGCGGCTGGAGCTTGCCCTGCGGATGTCCATAAAAAAATTGCTGCAAAGCTAGGTCGAAGTGTTGAAACAGTACGGTACACCCTTAAGCGACATGATCAGGAACACCCCAGTGATGCTGTCTTTGCTGCAATAAATGGAAGATTAAGACCAGAAAGTTGTATCAGGATTTATCAGCAGTATCTGAGAGGAGAATCTGTAGAGTCAATCGCTGATCGGTACCGTCGCTCAAAAGCAAGTATTTATCGTGTTATTCTCTCAGAACGTTCTCGTGCCATTATGGAGTTACCTCTCGACTACATGCCAAATGCCTTGTTCGCTCGAAAAAGTGCTGAAAAGGTTGTCAATCAATCATTCCCAGTCATCTCCGAAGGAGTTAAGAAAGCTCGAAGACCTGCCGGGTTGCCAGCGTATCTTGCAAGCCTCTATGAAGTTCCGCTACTCAATCGAGAGCAAGAAGTTTGGTTGTTTCGTAAATTCAACTATTT
>JBDOMS010000489.1:0-1218 GCA_039831735.1 Pirellulales bacterium | reverse complement strand
AAACTCCGTGAAGAATTGAATCTGGAACGCCCAAATTCTCGACTGATGGACAGAATTGAGCGTCTCTACGATGAGATCGTCGAAATCAAGAATCGCATTGTACGATCTAACCTAAGATTGGTTGTTTCAATCGCAAAGAGGCGTGTTTCTTCCGGGGATAATTTTTTTGATTTGGTAAGTGATGGGAACATGTCCCTTATTCGAGCAGTTGAGAAGTTTGATTACGCTCGAGGAAATAAATTTAGTACGTATGCATCATGGGCCATCATGAAAAACTATGCTCGTTCCATCCCGACTGAGCATAAACAACGTGATCGATTTCGATCTACTGATATGGACTTTTTGCAGGCTACGGCGGACCGACGGGAAAATGAATCTCATCGAAGGCTAGCAGTAAGCGACCGGCTTTCGCAGGTGGAAAAGTTTCTAGATCGTCTCGATCAGCGTGAGCAAACGATCCTTATTCGTCGCTACGGACTAGATCATGATCAAGATCCACAAACACTCAAAGAGGTTGGAAGTGCTCTTGGGGTCACAAAAGAGCGAGTTCGTCAAATTGAATCGAAAGCACTCAAAAAGTTGCGAGAGGCTGCTGCTTCTGAAGCAATCTTGCCAGAACTCGAATAGCCATCAGTTGAGCAGTCTCTCTCATACTACTGTTTATGAAGCCTGTTGTCGTCTGTGGACTTGGTCGGTTTGGCATGCACGTTGTGGAGGCATTCTGTCGTGTTGGGACGCCCGTGACGGTGATTTCAAACGAAAAGACAAATCAGAGCCAAATCGAACAAGCAAAAAAAATTGGGGTTCCGATTATCACGGGTGATTTTCAAGTTGCGTCTGTTCGACGTAAAGCAAATATCACTGACGCAGCAGCAGTCATTCTCACGACATCAAGCGATGTCAATAATCTTGAAGCGGCATTGGAAATCAGAGGAGAATACTCGCATGTGCCAGTTGTCATACGTCATTCAGAACCTCACCTCAGTAGTCGTTTTCAAGCGGACTTTGGCATTGCAGCAGCGTTATCTCCAGCAGAGTTAGCGGCTCAATCCTTTGTTAACGCAGCACTTGAAGTCCCACATGCCACGTCCTCTTCGAAACGGAAAGGTTCTCCAGTTGCAGTGCCGCTATTGTCCTGGCGGAAAGACGTCGCATTTATTCCTTTGCTTCTTTTCGTACTGTACGTTTGTGCCATTGTTGTCTTTCACCAAAGCCTCG
>JBDOMS010000513.1:0-10178 GCA_039831735.1 Pirellulales bacterium | reverse complement strand
GCGTGCTGGGACTGGTTGCTGCTGCCACCGGAGTCGGCCAGTTTCTGAAGCGCCATCCTGATCGCGGCGTGGATCCAGCTGCTATTCGAACATTTAATCTTCGACTACGTGGCTGGTGGATACTGTGTACGGTCTTGGCTGCTGCCTTTTGGTTAGGGGCAACCGCCACTGTTGTGTTGTTTGGGCTTGTCTCTTTTTGGGCACTTCGTGAGTTTATTACGCTTACACCGACACGAAAGGGCGATCATCGTGCATTGTTTTGGGTGTTTTTTCTTTTTACCCCCTTGCACTACGTTCTCGTCGGACTCAATCGCTACGACATTTTCAGTGTTTTTCTTCCTGTGTATGCCACGCTGTTTGTCCTGACTCGTGTTGCCATCGCAGGTGATTCCCGCCGGTTTCTTGAACGAACTGCAAAAATTCAAGCGGGGCTTGTTGTGTGTGTTTACTGTTTATCGTTTGCTCCTGCACTGTTACAGGTTCCTATCAAGGATCTCTCAACCGTTGGTCAGAGTGCAAACTATCGCCTCCTCTTTTTTCTCATTCTGCTTGTGCAGTTTTCGGATTGCATGCAGTACGTGTGGAGTCGAATGTTAGGACGTCATCTTGTTGCAGCATCGGTCAGTTCAAGCCGCACATGGGAAGGTCTTCTTGGCGGAGGTGCCAGCACCGCGTTATTGGCTGCTGTACTCTGGTGGGCAGCACCTCCCTACCAACCTTGGCAAGCTGCTCTCGCCGGACTTATCATTTCGATTATGGGATTTGCCGGAGGAATGACGATGTCTGCGATCAAACGAGACCGAGGTGTCAAGGACTATGGAACCCTTGTCGTTGGTCATGGTGGCGTGCTCGACCGCATTGATTCCATGTGCTTTGCTGCCCCGGTTTTTTATCACATGACATTGCTCGTAACATCGTAAGAAAGTTGTTCATCGAGCTCACATGTCTACCGTCGAGCGTAGATTGACTTTCGGCCTGAGACATTGATCGCAGCAGGCCCTTGCGGAATGCGAATTGGAACCACCTCAACATCTGGACTCTGACCACGAACAGCCTGTTCCGATGACGACATGGCCACAGCACGTGGAGTTGGAACCGAGGCCACCGAAGCAGGTGGTGCCGGACAGCCTTGCTTTACCCAATTCAGCCAAGACTGCTGTAAGACTGCAAGATCACCTACACCATAATGACTGGCAAGAGCTGCCGACCAATCGTTTGTTGCCAAGCCATCTCCAATGAAACTGACATATTTTGGTCTCCCTCCTCGCTCAATCAAATACCGTGCTAATGAATATCCTTGAGAGTAAAGAGGCAGGACATCAGCAGGATATTCCTTCATGGCAAACATATCAGGGAAAGAGATGCCACGACCGGTTGTAAGGAACTCGACCAAAAGTCGGTGCTGCCGAGCTCGTTCAACGGGATGTTCCACGGTTGTACAGGCTCCTTCATCTGCCCACCGAGGCAGGGGACAACGGAAATGAGTTGCGAAAATCGTATGAGTAATCTCATGAGGCAACACTGAGTCAAGAACACGTTGCTCACTTCCTTGGATTGTCATCGTCCAATTGAAGACTTCACCTCGATCGAACACAAAACTTGTGGCCCCACCTGCTCCAAGATTCGGCGCTACTTGTGCGGTAATGGGACAGGGACGACTCCATCGTGGAAGTGGTTTTCCAAGCCACTCCATTGCAAGGTCGTATCGATACTGCTCTGCAGCTTCACCAATACGCTGGGCAAGGTGCAGTGAAGGGGCATCCACTATAAAATTTGTGGTTCGATGACCAGCACACAAGGCAGGGATAGGAAACGTAAGCACGGCGATAAAAAAGACGGCTCGGAGCACCGTTCGCCACCACCGTGTATCGACAATTCGTCCATCCGCCATACCCAGTCACCTCCATGTGCCTGTGTGATTCATTTGATGGAGTTCACGAATTCCATTTCGCTACTCCTCGCTCACGCACGACACTACGCCCCGAAACACCGTGCACTCAGGTGCAACACACCTCTGAGTGGGGTGACAGTAGCGAGACTTACAGAGTGGAACCAGACCGTTTTTACCGCTGTGGAATTGGTATTTGGCCCGCCGAAGACACTTCAATGACCGAAGTATTTGTTGGCGTGGCAAACTGCGCAACGGTCGTCTCATCACTCGGACTTGCAGTGAATCTTGCATACATCTTGGGAACAACAGCGAACCCAGCTGCCAGCACCATAAAAAGCCCTGGCCATATTGGCTTGAGAAACAACAACCATGCACACCCGGCTCCAGCGAGAACAATTGGCACACAGTACTGAACAACTTTCACACAGGCAGACGGCCACTGTTGAACAACCTTCCACACAATAACTGCCAAGCCGAGGATAAAAAGTGTAGCAAGAACACGACCGCGCACCGTCGCATCTCCATGACGTCCTACGCGTAACGCTAGACCTCGCAGCCTGACACCATCCATTGGTTCATCAACTACCGCATACAGCACAGGTCCCCCAACCAATTCGTTGTCTACAACTGGCACCCATGCTCGCTCTGCTGACAACAAATCTTTATCTTTTCGAAGGGCAACAAACTCCTCAAGACGTTGACGATCAATACCTTGCGTTTGCTGTATAGCCTGATTGAAATCATCCGAGAGCCGCATGAGTGCTGATGCACGTTCATCCTGGTAGTCACCTCGCGTAACAGCCCGTGCCGGCTCTGCAATCTTCAGCACATCACCCCCAGGCGTTTGAACTTTCCATAACATGCGGTTGCAGGGAAGGCCTTCGAGCTGGGGAGCTCCTATTTCGAATGGCTTCCCATCACCTGCCTGTGAGCCTTTATCACCCGCAAAAACAGCCAATACGGATCTCGGCCAATGTGAGGTTAATAAGGAAATCTCCCACGTGCCATCATCACGTGGCACCGCACTTGCGGGCCTCCCATCGACGAGCGCTTCAAAGAGTCGCATGCCCGTTGGAAGAGAAAGCTGCAACGTCGACCGATCAACGATCACGTCAAACCGTACACTCCCCCAGCAACGACCTCGTTGATCCAAAACAAGGGCAACGTCAGCAAGTTCAACTCGCTCGTGACGCTTTTCTTGAAACTCTTTGACGGGTTGCTGCTGATCATTGGAAGACTGAGGCGACGATTTCACGTCACTTTCTTCCATCGGCTGCACCGCATTCCCACGCTCATACTGCAGGGCAGGCTCTCCTCCTGAAATGTCCAACGATCCTCTCGTTAAAAAACTCTCACCTAAGGGAACACCTCCTTCTTCCCCAATAGCCTCACTAAAGACAGGTAGAACAGCGACACCTCGTTGATCACGGCTTGTCCATACCACTGACAACGGCCCCGCGCTTGCAATATCGGCCCGCATCATGACAAGCGTACCGCGGTTCGAGACTCTTTCTTCAACGCGGGCCTCTACTTCCAGCCGAAAACGGCCAGTCTGCGGCTGTTGAGAAAGAATCTTTATCGATTGTGCACTCCGTGACCATGAAATATCCACAGGACGGCGAGTCTCATCAATTTGTCCAAGTGACTCTTCTGAAAAAAGCTGAACGCGGTCAACAATAGCATCCGCTGGAATTTGAACGACCGTCTCTGCCAACGGTTTATTTCCAGCATCAATACGAGCCAGCAGCTCCATCCCTATCTGTTCAGCTGTAAACTCAAGTGACAGTCGCTGAGATGCCCGAATCGTGGATTGTTGACGACGGATGGTCAACGTTCCCCTGTCTGTTGTCGAGACAATGGAGTCTAGATTGTTCCGATCGTTCCCCTTGCCTACATCAGTCCGCCATGCAATCGACTGAAGCAAAGGATTCGTGTCGTTCTGTACTAATGCCGCATTTTCAGGAAGCTGGACATCCACTGAAAGACCACTCAAAGGGATGATCTGCGTTGACCGAGCATCTTTGACTACATTTTCAATCCAGGCTGATGGAATCGTGAAGACACCAACTGGATCAGAAAATGGCAAGTCAAAATCAAGTTGGACTGAGAATTCACCGGTCTGAGGAAAAGAACGCTCGACGAGATATCGATTTCTTCCCAAGGGCATCACACGAAACAAACCATCCTGATCGCCATCTGTTTCTAACGTGATGTCAGCAGCATCACACACCGTACCAACATCAAGACGCACAATAAACGAACGAGTGATTTCATTGACTGAATCTAGACTAAAGCGAGACGTCAAGCGACACTTATCGGCATCCCAGAAAAGATCGTTTTGGCTTTCCAGGGACGAAACTCCTCGGGCCAGTCGTTGTCGCGCATCAATAGGACTTACAATCCGGACACTATTTGCTCGAGAAACATCAAATTCTGCCCGGGACAGCGACTGCTTTTTTCGAGTGGGAGATGGCACGTAGGGTTCGGCTGCCACGCGGTGCTCACATATCGTCACAGCAGCAAGGGCGTTTGATACCTTCACAAAAGATCTTGGTGAGACCGGTATCGCAATCGTCTTTATTACAATCTGTCCATACTGCTTCCACCCAGGGGTGACCTGGCACACCAACCGATGACGAGCTGATTCACTGAATGGAATATTGATCCCCGTACTATCTTCAGCTATTGGAATCGCTACGCCGTCAAGATGCGCACTGCGAACGCGACCACCGACTGCGCTTTGGTCCAACACAAATACCATCCCAGCATCAACATCCACATCGATTGAAAGTTCCCATTCTTCTCCACGCCCCGTCACGGATTCACTTGAATCTGTAATAGAGCATGCCAAGACTCGCGGTTCTTTCGTCTGTGCCCCTAATTGGCTGATCTGACGAAAAAGTGATTCCGGCACAATGGCCAGAGGTTCTTCTTCCTGAGATTCATCAACGGAGGTAATGAACACCTTGTACAGGTCATCATCTGTCTGAAAAGCGTAGGCGGCATGTGGTGTCAAGAAAAAATACAGAGCAACCCACGCTCCAGCATGAAAGCCTGAAAGAGGGAACCACATCCGAAGCACACTTAATCGAAGTATGATTCCAATGAGCATCGACCACCACACTGCCCGACTTACATCATTGAATGGTTCCGGAACCCATAAGCTCAGAACACCAGCAAGTAACGTGAGCAAAAAAATGCCCAAAGCACTTTCCGTTGGAAGAGAAAGCACAAGAATAACTCCAAGGACTGCAGCAACGAGTGCCGCAGACCTCACAAACCATGCTTCAATAATGATGAGGCTGCCTCGATCACGTCGCCCAACAACTGGAACAAAACGATAGTCTCGATAGCCAACAGTAAGATCTTCATCACCGCCAATATCACTCACAAGAGCTTGGGATCCTTCAGTTGTGAAGAGTCTTTTTGAAGGCGACGAATGCTGCCAAACAGCACCGAATAAACGAAACAGCCATGAATTTGTCGATGATGTATCCGCATTCACAATACGATGAGATTCAGATTGTTGACCGATTTCAACATCAGGTCCAAGTAGAACTCTCACATCTCGTTGTAAGACAGGAACATCGAGAGAACCACCCTGAATATCAACCCGCCACCATCCCTGCTTCGCTGAATGCTGCGCGACTGCGCGAACCGTGAGTGTGAGTGAACGACGACCAAGGGGCAATTCAATCAACACATCCCCGCCGCCAGTGCCTCGAGCCACGCATTGTACACGCTGCCCATCAACAAGCGCTCCCTGCAACTGCAGAACTGAAGGAAGTGTAAAGGAAACATTGGCCCGGCCATGATTCTCAATGTCGAATACTGTCTCGTATTCAGTCGCACCAGCTGAATGACACCAAACGGTTGTCTGTTCCCGCCACGCCCATGCTCTTGCATCCTCTCCATCAATACCTCCACCGGGAATCAACTCCGCTACAGGCTGCAGATCACTTCCCGTGAGTCTTGATACGTCAAAGGAAAATTCACCAACTGTTGAGTACGCCTGATCAGCAGCTTCATCGCGGGGAGGTAATTCCTTGAGATGATGATTGATCACGCGAGGACGGAATCGCCCTGCCTCGCGAATCGTGAGTGTTCCTTTTTGTTCAAACGCACCATCCACCCACGCCACAGGCACCGGTGTTGGCCCCAGAAAAGGGATGGTGCATACAGCACGGATCGTGACTGGCTGACCTGCGGCTGGGGTAAGTTCGACAACCCACGTGTCAGCGATTCGGTTCTTTTGGCTCCTTCGCGGCTTCACAGCGGCTTCAACACGCCTTGCCACAATTGAACCTGCCGCCGGTGGCAATACTTGCCAATCCAAACGATCATCCATGACTGTGGAAAAATTAACAACAATTGAATCAATTTCATTTCTTTCTGGCACGCACTCAAATGTAAAAGACTCCACCAGCCGACCATCACGAGAAGTAAGCCGAACCTCTGTATCAACATTAAGGGGAGGACGACGACGCACCAACGTCAGCCGTAACCGGGAACCTCGACGGCCCGCCGGCAACCTGATTCGAACGCCACTGTCTTCAATTAATGTCGACAGTTGGGGATCACCAATCGTTGCTGGCTCTGTATCTTGCTCTGCTTCAATGGTCATCTCGGCACCTGTTTTCAGAGCAAGCACTGGTTCAAGCACTTCGTCACGCAGCACAACCATATCGAGTTCTGACGCCGAGAATGAAACGCCCGGCGAGATGCCTGAACGGTGCCCCGTAATTTGGAGCAGCATCGGGTTTGCTGGAGTCACCGCAGATTTGAAAGCCACCCGCAACTCATTTCGACCCTTTTGACGTACGACTCGCCAATCGGGAGGTTCGTTGACTGCATCAACCATTGCTTGAGATAACGGTGTTTCAGGAGATGCAGAGATCAACTCGACGGAATCAATAAACCAGCCTTTTCCCAGCGATCCTCGAATCTCAAAAGCTTCACCTTGGCTTACTCTGACGTGCGCTGTTGCTCGGCCAAGGACTGCTTGCGGAGAAACATCGACAACTGTGACCCGCTGAACACTCACGTCCGCTGTCCGAGCCCCGACCGAGACATCAACCTGAGGGTTGGGGCCCTGCTGCTCAATACAAATCTGTACTGGCTGCATATTATCCACGGACGCCGTATCACTGTACGGAACCTTCCATGATGCAATCGCTTCGGCTGCAACCACCTCTGCTCGCGTCAGCTCAATATCGGTAATCAACTGGGCAGGATCAGTATGAATAATGATGCCTCCACCAGCCCAAACCTCTTCTTGAACAGAAAATAACGGAAGTGGAAAAAGGGACTCGTTCGGCGGTAGCGGGGCCACAGCATCAACACGTATTGCTTGTTTTCGCCCAAGACAAGCTGTCGGCAGACTTATTTGTACACTCAAGCCATCTTCCGATTCTATCCATTGAGGGCGTGTTGATAGCGGCGGTGCATTATGGAGAATCACATCAGTGATCAACGTTGATGGACTCTTACTAAGAGCCAAGACGCCTTCGGAAGCAGGACGACCACTCTGAAAAGCAGATTCCCAAACTGAATCTGGTTCGAAGATTGCCTGCACACGTATCTGGCTGCCAACTATTTTCACATCTGTCCACGAAACAAGCCGAGGTTTCGAAAGAGACGCTACGGATTGGGCTGAACGGAGCCTGAACTCAATATGCGTTTGGGGACCGACTTCAATTCTCCATGTTCTTTGTGAGGAGCTGTTTGTTGCATCTTCCTCCTCTCGCACGACTGCGCCTGGCACATAGGGAATGAGTTCTTGTGGGATAGACAAATGGATAACCGACGTTAAGGCAGGTACAAGAGGAAGGATAATCTTGCTCTCGCCCACGTCTCGGATCACTGAACAATGCCAATCACACATGTAGTCTCCAGGCTTTGGAGTGCTGATGGAAAGGCTACCATCCGACTGACCAAATACGATCGCATCACCCGTTCCAGCTGATGTGATGAGTTGTGCATCCGTGACCATGAGTTGCCCAAGGCTCAGCGTCGGAGCAAATATCGCCTCGCTCAAGCTCCAATTAGCGATGCCACGCAGAAGGACTTCATTCACATCAGCATTGAGTTGAGCGTCATAATGCACCACGTCAATGAGTGGCGATACAGCATCAAGCGGATTCTTCACCAGGTCATGCCGCTGCAATCGATCAAGAGCCGCATCAAAATCAGCAAGTGACATTGGAATATAACGATCCCGACCAACACCAATTGATGTCATGTCACTAGATGGCACATGTACGCGCACAAAGCGCAGAGGATCATTTCCATCAGCCCCCACCAACAATGGGAGAATTATCAGCAACACACCACGGGCCTGTCGAGGTAAAGCCTTCATGATGCTGACCGTCCAGGTGTGGTAATGGTTGCAGACTGCTGCATAGCAGATGACGCAATAATAATTGATGGGGATGAACTACCCCTCATCACGGAACTGTGCCGCACGCCACTGCCGAGTGCACGATACTCGGAATGCACAAGTAACGCGCGCATCCCAGCCGCGACCAAAGAAAGCAACACCCCTGGCAATGCCCCCTGTATCAACAGAGGCAGTAAGCCTGGCAATGCAGATGCTAACATCATGAAAATACTGGAAGCAACAAGAACAACCCATGGTGAACGGAAGACAGAGACGTACACCATTAGCAGGCCAACGACTAACACAGGACCAGATATTGATAGAACAATCAGCCATGTGGCAGCCATCATAAGAGTCTCAGTACCCGGAACACCAACTCCTGAATACACAACGCGTCGTGTCACCAAGCCAGCGTCTACGGAATCCCGGTCGCGTGACCATGCCTGTCCGGCATTTGATCGCACCCAGACAGCAAGTTGTTCACGAGACACAAACGGTTGTCGCTCTAATCCAAATGTACCCCACACCCATTGCTGTTGAGCAGTCCATCTCTGTGGCGATGAAATGACGTGTTGATTCGAGGGCACGTGCACTTCCCAATAGAATCTTCGCTGCTGCACTCCTTGAACGAATGTTGGAGGAATAAGTTCAATTTGTTCAAGACCTGCAAGACCAATGACCCCAACGGGATCCCACAGTTGCTGCAGGCGTACTTCAATAAGGACGTTTCTTCGTACCGCTCCAACTGGAAGCATTACTTCCACTATCCCATCGGAACGAAACGTACTTTCTAGACGTTGCCCATCCAACCAAACTTCTGCCGAAGAGCTTTCATCATCGCCATTCGCGAGCTGCTCATAGGGCAATCGCATGAGGATCCGATCCGCTGCAGAGCTAATTGCATAGGCGAATAAATCTTCTCGACGATCTGACAGCAATCGGGTCTGCAGCCACGCTGCTTCGATAATTGTTTCACCCGACATCTCCTTTTGGCGGGCAGCAAGTGCAACGGGTGCAAATGGCTGAAATCGTGATGTCGTCCAGAGACGACTCGTACCACCAACAGGCGCCGCCGCATCCCGCTTCCACTCTTCTCCTCGAACGTCAACAGCAACCGAATCCACCACATCAATCTGCATCGTCTGGCGACTAACCTTTGCGTCAACTGGAACGACGAAAGGCAGATCCTTTGCGACCGTTGTCTCTGGTGGAACGACAGGAGTAGGGATTTGATACCCTACTACGATCTCACCGTCTCCAAGCAATGGTACAGGAAGCATTGTTCGAAGCAGGACTACATCTGATCCATCAAACTTTTCCGCAACAGCAATCTCCTCCGTTGAACCCTTCTCCGGAATATTCACTGTCTGTGAATTGGTTGCATCCGTTTCCACAGCCCCATCGTTTGGCACCACATTTTCATCAACTTCTGATGTCATCACGAGTGGATTGAGCAACTGTCCACCCTGCCGAATTTCCAACGTCCCACTTTCCATAACATCGGCCGGGACGGATAACTCGATGAACTCCAACGGCACGTGCGCGACAGAGAATCGAATACTCTCTGCAACGCGCGTGATCTGTTTATCAATGTCTACTTGAGCGCGAATCGAAGCATCCACACGGCGCTCAAGAAAACGACGCTGGGCTTGAAAAATTCCATCTGGACTATCAAGACGATAGGCCAATGTACGTCTATCTACATCAGACCGAACCTGCACTGGTGCAACCTGCCGAACAAGTCCACGGATAGCCGGCACTTCGGGAATAAGTTCTATATCTGTCTCACTGGAAATAAGTACTGAGGCTGGACCAAGAAGGCTTGCCTCCGGGACCGGAAACGTCCATGCGATCTCCTCAGATGTTGGCTCAATTGGACGACTGCACCGAAAATCGATAACTGAATTT
>JBDOMS010000620.1:0-2351 GCA_039831735.1 Pirellulales bacterium | reverse complement strand
GCAGTTGATGAGCAAGGTGAAAGTGTTCTTGATACCACAAGTGTGCTTTTGACAAGTAACCTGGGAAATGCCTCAAGTCACTCGAACAAGAACATGCCGGTTCTTTTTGCAGGCGGTGGTTTTCAACATGGGCAACATCTTGCGTTTGATCAGAAAAAGAACCATCCGCTTCCGAATCTATATCTCTCAATCTTGCAGCAGGCAGGTCTTTCTGCCGAGCGATTTGCTACGTCAACTGGAACAATGCCAGGCCTTGAGCCAACGAAAACTTAGTTTGTTTCTCTTTTTATGCGGGAGTAAGAACAGTGTTCACACGAGTCACATGCCTTGAGACGAAAAATTTAAAAAAGTCACTTCATAAGCCGAGTGGTTTTACGTTAATTGAACTACTTGTTGTTATTGCGATTATTGGAGTTCTCGTTGGTCTGTTGTTGCCAGCAGTCCAGCAAGCTCGAGAAGCAGCTAGGCGTCTTTCATGTACAAACCACTTGAAGCAAATCGGGCTTGCGGTTGCGCTCTGTGCTGATACTCAGAAACACTTTCCATGCGGCCGGAAAACGAGGGATCCGTACGATGTATCGTGGGCTTTTCGGCTACTCCCGTTTCTTGAGCAAACGCAAATTTTTGATGCAAGAAATCCTGATACGACAGTTCCATGTTGGGACCCTTCAAATTCAACTGCTTTTCGTACACCAGTTGATACATTTTATTGCCCAAGTCGACGGAGTCCGGCAGCTGACAGGAATTTTGACAACAACAACCAGCCGCCGGTTGGCCCCGATGCGATTGGTGTTGCAGCAGGTGGTGATTATTCTGCCTGTGGTGGGACGTACTTCAATTACGCTACACCGCCTGAGGGTGGGCTTGACCCCAAGCGCGCGGGCGTTATTCATACATTTTCAGAGGTTCGACCTGCTCAGGTTACCGATGGGCTTTCCACTACAATAGTCATTGGAGATCGCCATATTCCGCCAGTGGATCCAGCGGGAGCCTCTGGCATGGAACACTACCAACAGGGTGACACAGCTTTTATGCCTTCAGATACTCCTCACACGCTTTTCCGGGATACATATCGAGGGTTAGCATCAGGTCCAAATGACACGAATCATCGAAAGTTTGGCAGTCTGCATCCCGGCGTGACACAATTTGTGATGTGCGATGGGCATGTCGAAGCAAAAAATAATAACACTGATCCTGATGTGCTTCTAAAAATGTCTGCAATTGGAGACGGTGATGATCCGTCAAATGTCGATGATGGACCAGGTGACAATGATGCGAACAAATAAGGGAAATAATTTGGAGTTATTTTCATGACAAAGAAAAAGCGAAAACAGCAAAAGCAGTCGAGCAACTCAGGGAAGATGTTCTTTTCTGTTCTTGCTGTGTGTGCTGGAATAGGCGTCCTTGTGTATGCCTTTTCGGGTCCAAATCTTGCCGCTGAGACGATGGCAATGCAGCGACAGATTCTGATGGAAAGTACAGATCCAGTTGCAAGCAAAAATCAAATACGTGAGATCATGCGAAATATTGATCAGTTGCCAATACAGGAACAACGCGAAGTTCGAAAAGACTTAGGACGATCTTTAGGCCAGTTATCCAAGCAGTCTGCAGAAAAGTATCTTCAACTAAGCAAGGCAGAACGTCCTGAATTTCTTGATGAAGGACTTGGGAAGATGCAAGTGGCCATGGCACTTTTCGATGCAACAAACCCTGGCGGCATGCCAATCCGCACACAAGAGGATGTCGATCGCCGAGAGCGTTATCGAAAGCAAAAGGCGGCGGCACAGGGAGCGGCCAAGAAGAAAGTTCCTCAAGATAAGCAGCGGAAACCAAAGGAGACACCAAAGCAGAAACCAAGCGATGGTGAAAAAAAGAAGCCGACGATCACTCCAGAGAAGGTCTACTTTGAGGCACTTCTTGAGCGGGCAAAGGAAAAGAATATCGATCTTGGCCGATTCGGAAGGTATTACGCTGGAGGTAGGCGAAGCCGTTAATAAGTAAGGCCCACGACGTTCGTGCGAAGCATTTAATTCATTGAGACCGTTTAAAAAATGCCGTGTTCATCTTGCACGAGATCTGGCAGCCGTTTCTTTAAATCAGCGGATTTTAAGCGATTTTCATATGGCCTGCTTCGCTTGCATACGTAGCGACTGTGCTCTCTCAAATAACTTGTTTTGAGAAACTATACTATGCGGAATGCAATCGAAAATCGAACTCCTCGCACCAGCTGGAAATCATGAGTGTCTTCGTGCAGCAGTGGCGAACGGAGCTAATGCCGTCTATTTCGGACTAAATTCTGGTTTCAATGCACGAGCGAGGGCAGAGAATTTTTCGCTGGAAGAATTGCCTAA
>JBDOMS010000492.1:0-10182 GCA_039831735.1 Pirellulales bacterium | reverse complement strand
GTGTGCGAGAAGAATTCCAAAATACTCGATCACGATGCAGGAGCACTGAAGTCATACTGGTGCGAGGCAATCATGATCCATCCATTGCAAACCTTACGAATGCTTTCGGAATTGATAGCATTGTTTCCAAACTCCGTGAACCTCCGTTTTTCTTCATTCATCACGCAGATCATACACATCCACGCAACCATGGCACGATGCTTACAGTTGCTGGACACATTCACCCAACAATCTCGATCAGCTCTCCAAGTGGTGATCGTTTTACCGAAAGGTGTTTCGTTCTTGAGAATGATACTCTTGTGTTACCAGCCTTCGGATCCTTCACTGGTGGCCACCAGATCAATGTGCGCACAGCACAACGCGCATGGATTTCCAGAGACGACGGAGTCTCCGAGGTTACGAAACTGATGAAGCACACTCCAGAAAACATGTACAAATAGTTCTTATGAGAATTATTTGTCAGGTAGTTCACCCTTGATAATTCCCTGAAGTGGGCTGCGAGAAGGATCTGCTTCTAATTTTTGTATTAGGGCAAGGCTTGTGATCAATACTTCTCGCTGTTCTTTCTCGATCGGAGAAAGGTCACTTGCAGAAGCCAAACGATCCATGAATTCAGAAACACTATCCGCTCCGTCAGAATACTCAACATACAAATCATCAATTTTTTTCTTGAGTTCTTTTCGGAGCAAGGCAATAGCATCACCGACAAGAGCGTTGACGGCATCCGGACTGGTCAGGTCAAGCCCCTGATCAGTAGCCTGCTTGAGGACCGTTGAAAGCATCTCCTGAATCAATTGATCTGCACTGGCTTCAAGCTCTAGAAGTTGTGCTTCAAGAGTTTGCAGCAACAATCGTTGGCCCTCAGCCACAATGGCTGGAGGGGATTCGAGTATAATTTTCTCCACTTCTGTAATCATTGCTGGCGTTTGGGCAATAAGGTTTTCTCCCAGTGAATCCAACTCTGCATGTATCTGTGGCTCTGCTGTTGATGCCACCAGTTCCACGACAGTATCGACTTCAGCAAACTCATCAATAGTATTTTTCAAAAACTGTAAATAGACAAACACTCCCCCGACGAGAACGGCAGCAAATCCTACAGTGATCCACGAACGCTGTTCAGCTTTTTTCGACATTACTGCAACACGTGCTGATAAATCTGCAAGAGTATTGGCTTGTTTAGGAGGGTTATGAGATGCCATGTTAATGAGTCTCCTTCCAAAAAATATGATGATGAACGAGTTGTTGTATGAATGTTTGCTAGCTCTATTGAGGAAACCTTGGACTCAGTTTGCTGCTGGAGCAGCCGAAAAGGTTGTCGACGACAATGCGTTACTATCCGAGATCATTTTTTCGGATAATGGATACTCTGCAACGATGGCATCCACCATCATCAAGACATGATGGATAAACTTTTTCTGGAGTACTTCCTCTGACTGCTGAGCAGCTTGATCAACAGGAAGTTGATCAAAAATCCTCACAATTTTTTCCTGCTCCTTTTCAATCACTTCATCAAGACTCTCAACAAAATCACCACCCTCAACGAGTAACTCTTGATGCACTCGCTCAGTTATTGCCAGAGCCTGTTCGCTCGAAAACGAAGGGAAATCTTCCCGTACGTCTGCTGCTGCTTTTGATGCAACACGCCGTAATGATTCATCAACCAGAGCACGAATATCGGCCTCAATTTGACTCCCGACTTTTTCTATCGAACCCATAAACCGATCACCGAGATCTGGCATGATCGCAAGGGCCCGCTCTCCTGCTAACTTTGCAACAACGGGAGTTGCCAAAGACACCTCTTCAATAATTTTTGATTGCATGCCTGGCAAAAGATCATTGGCTTTTGCCATCACAGCAGACTCAATTTTTTCATTCGTAAAACGCTCTTCGAGAAAAGAGTAGGTCGAATAAGAAAACCAGATGACCAAAAGGACAAGGGCAACGGTTGCGGCTGCTAAACCAATCCGGCCTCGCCAGTTTGCTTGGCTCATCTGATCCAACTGACTGCTGATCAATGCAATTTGCTGTTCCAAATCCTGGTATTTTGGAACAGCATGCGTTTGGTCTTGTTCACGTAAATCTCCGTGCATTGTGTGCCCCTTTGTTCCAAATGATTTTCACATCACAGAAAATCTTTACCAAAAGGTAAAGATGTGATACGACGTACCCCTGACCGAATGACAACAGTATACCGCGGGGAAATTGACTCTCAAGAATTTCCACTACAACCGCTTGTACCACTGAAAACGTACTGCGAAAGAACGTTCGCAATCTCTACGTAGAGTCTTCAGCACTCAAGGCATTGACGACTGCGCTCAAGTACTCCTCTCAAGCTGCTGCTTGTCTGGGGGCAGGCAGTCGGAACAAGGCAAATAAATCATTTGCTGAAAGACCACTTGCTGCGGGTGCCTCAGCTTGAGAAAGAATTGTTTCTGACAAATCACGTTTTCGCTGCAGGACTTCATCAATACGCTCCTCAATCGTACCAGCCGAAAGAAAACGGGTCACAGTGACTGCTCCTGCAGCTCCGATTCGATGAGCACGATTGATGGCCTGGTCTTCGATGGCGGGATTCCACCAACGATCAAACAAGAATACGTACTGAGAAAACTGAAGATTCAAACCAACAGCTCCAGCCCCATATGAAAGCAAAAGCACAGAGTGCTTGGAATCATTTTTGAACTGTTCAATAGCCCGGTCACGTGCTGCCGTTGACATACCTCCGTGATATTGCAGTGCACCAAACTGACCCAGTTTCCTTTCAATCCGCCCAAGAGTGTCTACCCACTGACTGAACACAAGTGCTTTTTTACCGCTGGCTTGAACTTCTTCGAGTTCCGCAATTAGGCAATCAAGCTTTGCACTTCTTCCAGTTGATGGATCGAAGTTACATATTTGCTTCAGTCGCAGTATCAGTTCAAAAACATTCTGAATACTTGCTTCATGGCCAAGTTCCGAAAGCCGAACGACACCGTCCTCTTCCGCCCTGAGGTATGTGTCTTGTTGCTCAGGAGTCAGTTCAATGCTCTCATCACGATTCATCCGTGGTGGCATTTCAGTGAGGACTTTGTCCTTTGTTCGTCTGAGCACATAGTCTGCAGCAGCGACTCCAAGTGTTTTTGGAGACATGCTTTCATTCACCTGGCCTGGAGCACTGAAATCGAAAAGTGAAACAAGATCCGTGGCGGAATTCTCTACAGGAGTTCCTGTAAGCGCCCAGCTCCGGCCTCTTCTGAGTGCGCCAATCGCACTATGAGTATTACTCGAGCGATTCTTGATCCGCTGAGCTTCATCAAGCACGACTAAATCAAATGACAAGCCAAGTTCTTCAATCATCTCCCGATCTCGCACTACAGCTTCATAATTCGCAACTTTTACCGGTACACCTTCTAACTTCCATTGCCAGCAGCGCCGTGTCGGGTCCCCTTCAACAACCGCAACAACAAGTTCAGGAGCCCATTCGGATAACTCGCGAGCCCAGTTCGACACCAGGCCCTTTGGGCAAACCACCAGAACTTGCCTTGCCTGCCCACTGTGAATAAGCAATCTCAATGAAGAGATCGCCTGCATCGATTTACCAAGCCCCATCTCATCAGCAAGGATGGCTCCGTGGCGAGGCATCAAAAAAGCCATACCATCCAACTGAAATGGAAATGGTTCTTTCGGAAAATCAATGTTGCTTGCCTGAAGCGTTGACTCAAGATCAGGCTGGAGCATAAAGAAAAGACGCTCTGACAGTTTGACGACATCTCCCGGAGGGGCAATCCGTATGCGACGTCGCTGTACCATCTGTTTTTGGGTGTCTTCTGTCTGACTATGTACGTCCTGTGTCGAGGGAGGCACGGCTACGTGCAGGACCTCGTGACGTTTCACGAGAGGAGGATTTGAGTTTATTTCAGTTGAAAAATAATAACTGTCTAGGCTAGGTGCTGTTTCAAGCAAAGACACTCGGTGCACCTGTGATTGAATACAATCAAGTGGAAACCTTAAGGTTTTGACGCGAGGAAACGACGCGATGAGTGATCTTGCAACGTGTGCCGAACCGATCGCAAGATCATGCGAGCGCGTTGTTTGAACGGAAAGTTTCGCATCGGACTCAAGCATGACATCTCTCTTGTGAACTAATGCCGCTGAGCTTCCTCAATGGCTGCCCTAATTCGCTCGAAAGGCTCTTGAAGCTCCACGACGGATCCCAACTCCTTGAGATGCACATGCATTGATTTCACATTGTCTCCATCCTCAAAATGAGGTGTCACTGAAACGTCCCCCATATCAAAACTTTTATCAGAAACTTCTCCACCGTCACTTCTGGAACATACAAGCGCAACAGGCAATGATGTATGTGGACAAACCGAAAGCATAGACGTCTGATCAGTGAGTACCAGTATTGGCGAGGTGGTCGCCTCAGCAAGAAGTGCTGCTCCAATCTGCTGGCCGTGGAGATGGCCAGAAAGTGACGCTCCGTAAAGAATCTGTTGTGCCCGTGATACCTTCACAGGGGTTGTGCAATGAAATTCGATAGGTCGTCCAATGGCATCTACCAAAAGGTAGCCTCCAAACACGCCATGACTCGATGACTCTACCGCGGTCAAGAATCCGAACGACATTTCCACCTGTGTTTGTTGCCCCATAAGAATTATTTCCACCAGCTCGCCGCTGCTGGTCATCCATGAACCTGCCCAATACGCCCCCCGATAGGACTAATATTGCTCATCAATCGGGCATTTATGTCATTCACTTGAGGAGCTTCTGAACCTCTCCATCCAGCCCAACCCTTGGGCACGATCCCACCGCATGTGCAGTTGAACTTGAGAAAACCCTGCTGTCTGTGCCGAATGACACGGTCGTACGGAATAGACGATGGAAAGCAAAACAGGTTCTGCCTACGATAGTCTTGTTGTCCCAAAAGGAAATACTGCTATGACAGACCTATCAAATTACACAACTCAGATTGATATCTGTGCAGCTGAGTCAGAAACCGCTCAAGGCATGCCCCTTGATACAAACCAAAATGAATGCGTAAGGCTACTTCAGACTATGGTCGGACTGCAGCAAAAAAACTGTGAATTACTGTCCGAGTTAATTAATCAGGTTTCTCATCAACAGAAACAGCGCACAGCAGAGATCAAGGCCTGGCGAGAAGCGAACCCTGAACTTGCCATTTCATGCCGTTATGCAGCTGAGTCTCTCTCTAAAGTTCACACAGAGTTTCTTGCAAGTGTTGCACAAGAGGCATTTGAAAATGCAGAAGATTTTACTGATAGTGAGTATGCACTCGGAGAATTTATTGATCGCTTCGGTCCACGACTTGCGCACTTCAATGGTGTCCTTCAACTCTTGGGGCAATTATCTGCGCCTCCACCAAAACCACACTCTTCAAACAACACCTAACCTTCATGAGAGGACCTTATCTGAATGTCCACGACCAGTTCTGACACGTCGTCACCCCACTTTGATGTTGCTTCAGAGGATGCTGTCCTTGCTGCTAGGGAGAAACTCGATGCCCATGCAGTAGAAATGATGGCCTGGCATTTCCATGAATCCACGGGATGTCCTTTTTGGCTCAACTATGCGAAGTCACTCAAGTTTGATCCACTCAAGGAAGTTAAATGTTTCAGTGACTTGAAAAAATTCCCACCTTTTGAAGATGAATGGCTTCGGGGTGGTCCTGTTCGCCGATGGGTGCCAAAAGGAATGGCGGACCAACCCATGTATGTTTTTGAAACTGGAGGAACGACCGGTATTCCAAAGTCTCGTGTGAATTCGCGTGATTTTCGAACTGACTATGAAGAGTTCTCGGGCACACTGCCGGAAGAATACTTTCCGAAGGGTGCGAACTGGCTCATGCTTGGTCCTTCCGGACCGCGTCGTCTACGCCTGTCCATCGAGCATCTCGCCCAACATCGGGGAGGAATATGTTTTTGCATAGATCTTGATCCACGATGGGTCGTAAAGCTCATTCAGAAAGGATGGATGGAGCATCTTGAGGCGTATAAAAAACATTGTATTGATCAGGCAATTACTGTTCTCGAAGCCGGTCACGATATAAAATGCATGTTTACAACTCCAAAACTTCTTGAATCTCTTGCATTAGCGCTAGAGGAGCGAGGATCATCGATTCATCAGGCTGGAATAACTGGTATTTTTTCAGGTGGTACTGAATTCACGCCCCAGTGGACTCGTTTTGCAGTAGAAGAATTACTTGATGGCACATTTATGACGCCAACATATGGCAATACGTTGATGGGGCTCGCGGCCTCGCGACCGGTTATTCCAGAAGATGGATACACGATTGCTTACTACTCTCCTCAACCTCGTGCGGTCATAGAAGTAGTAGATT
This sequence comes from Pirellulales bacterium, assembly GCA_039831735.1. Taxonomy (GTDB): domain Bacteria; phylum Planctomycetota; class Planctomycetia; order Pirellulales; family UBA1268; genus CACORA01. The sequence continues at coordinate 3,842 of JBDOMS010000492.1, read as the reverse complement.
TTGATAATCCTGATGAGGTTGTACCTTACGGTGGAACTGGCCGTGTACGTCTGACAACCTTGACTCAGGAAACATTTATTCCTGGATTTCTCGAACGGGATGAGGGAGAACGAGAATTGCCTTACTCGAAGTATCCGTGGGACGGCATCAGTGGTGTTCGTCCGTTCCATGCCCTCGCCACATCTACGACAGTTGGAGTCTACTAATGCATCTTCCAGCCTACCGTTTTGGCAAACCATACGAATCTCTCGAACGAGAGACACTCGTTCATTTTATGACGGGTGAACCGATTGCTGAAGTGAGCCAAGTGGGAGGAGCGATTGTAGGGCGTGATTTACAAAAAAAATCCTCTGCCGCTCGAGCATCACTCCTCGCATTTGATCCTGAGGATATCGTTGAGCGTTTACAGACCGCAGGAAATCTTTATGCACATGGAACGCTTCAAGTTGGGGACACAAAACAGGCTCCTGAGGATTTTGTAAAGCAGCAGTCTGCAACAACAGGCCTGCCTGAATCTTTGTGTCAAGCGAATATGAAAAAAAACCTTTTTGTGCTTTCAAATATGGATCGCATGCTTGATGCACTCTCCCGCGGCTTAGATCCATCTATTCTGTGGAAAGGCTATGGGGTCGAACACAGAGAAGTCACAGTGAGTTATCAGGCTCAATCTCCAGTTCTAGGTCTTGTTCTTCCATCAAACTCTCCTGGTGTCCACACACTATGGTTGCCTGTGATTGCACTTGGCATTGGCCTCGTTCTGAAGCCTGGCAGTCAGGAACCCTGGACGCCGTATCGGATGGCTGCCGCCATGGTTGAGGCTGGCATCCCAACTGAGGCGATTGGACTTTACCCAGGTCCGACAGATGTTGGCGCGGGGATACTGTCAGGTTGTGGCCGAAGCATGATATTCGGTAGCGCAAAGACAGTTGAGCAATATCGCGGAAACCCTCGGGTTCAAGTCCATGGACCGGGCTTTTCTAAGATTATTTTTGGAGACGACTGCGTCGATAACTGGGAAGATTACCTCGACTTCATGGTTGAAAGTATTGCGATCAACAGTGGCCGAGGGTGCATTAACACATCGGCCATTTATGCCAGTCGCCACACCATGGCGATCGCAGAAGCATTATCTGCTCGCCTCGGTCCTATTGATGTAAAACCCCCACAAGATGCCGATGCAAAACTGGCAGCTTTCACTGTCCCAGGAGTTGCGAAGGCAATCTGGGATCAAATTAACGGACACCTAGGTGCGCATGGAGTTTCTCACACGACGGAACCTTATGGCGATCGTTTCGTTGAAGGAGAACGATGTGGTTGGCTCAGGCCAATGGTCGTGCACTGCCAGTCACCAGAGCCAGAGATTGCCCGAGCGGAGTATATGTTTCCTTTTGTAAGCGTCATCGAATGCCCTCAAAGTGAGATGCTCAACTCGATTGGCCCGACACTTGTCTGCTCAGCGGTTACTGACGATGCTACTTTCCAACAACAATTGATCGATGCGACCCACATAGACCGACTGAACCTAGGGCCGATTCCAACAACTAAACTTGATTGGCTACAGCCGCACGAGGGGAATATCATTGATTTTCTCTACCGCTCGCGAGCTTTGCAGGTTCAACTAACAGAATCTGTTGGTGCATAGCTTCTCACCACCTCTCGTACCTGACATTCCCTTTGGATAGAAGCAACATCTCCTCCCTATTTCTTCATTTTCCAATATGACAATAGTGCGTTGCTCGACGAATCATTTTTCAACCCGTGTTATCAACCGCTCCTTCTTTTTCACGTCACGCAATGCATCCATTTGAATTTTTTTCGCGCACAAAACTTATTGTTGGAGCGGGAACCCTCAGCCGACTTGGTGAGATTGCTGCTGAACTAGGTGGTACTCGAGCACTTGTGGTGAGCGACCCAGGTGTGGTCAGCACCGGGCACACTTCCGTTGGTGTATCTATGCTGACGCAAGCTGGTATTGACTGCACCATCTTTGATCAATTTGCAGAAAACCCTACAACAGATCACATCGCATCCGGTGCAGCCACTGCACGTAAGACCCAGCCAGATCTGATTGTGGCGATCGGAGGAGGCAGTTCCCTTGACTGTGCAAAAGGCATCAATTTTCTTCAGTCGTTTGGTGGGGACATGCAAGACTACTGGGGTCGTAACAAAGCACCTATCAGCAAAGGACCGATGATTCCTTCGATTGCTGTTCCAACGACAGCCGGCACTGGAAGTGAGACACAATCATTCGCTTTGATCACCGATTCAAGCACTCATGTAAAGATGGCATGCGGCGACTCACGGGCAGCATTTCGAGCAGCAATTCTTGATGTCGACCTTACCCTTACTCAGCCTCATCGGGTTACATCACTGACTGCGATTGATGCTATCTCTCATGCAGTCGAAAGCCACGTGTGCCGAACAGCGACACCGGCATCACGTCTTTTTTCAAAGGAAGCATGGACACTCCTTGCCAACAATGTCCCAAAGGTATTTGATGACCCTTCCAACAAAAAAGCCCGTGCAGCCGTGCAACTGGGGGCAGCATGGGCTGGGATTGCTATCGAACACTCAATGCTTGGAGCAGCTCACGCATGTGCAAATCCTCTTACATCCCAATTTGGCGTTGCGCATGGCCAAGCTGTTGGGGTCATGCTGCCACATGTTGTGGGATTCAATACATCATGTTCTCAGATTAGGTACCATGAACTTGTTCAAAGCATAGATCCTTCCGCTCAAGTATCCTCAGCCGGCAAAAGTCTCTCTGACTGGCTTTTTGACATTCTCGATTTAAGTGATTTGGAGACTCATCTCTCACACCTCGACATTACTGCCTCTGATATCAAGAGTCTCGCTTCAGCAGCCACGCTTCAATGGACGGCCGGCTTCAATCCACGGCCTCTTAATTCCGATGATTTTTTCAAATTGTATCAGGCGGCACTATGAAGTTGACGAGCATATTTATTATTATTTTCTCCTTGGTTGCACATGTCTCTTTTGCTGATCAAGCACAGAAAGATTCATGGCCAATGGTCCGAGGTACTCTGTCTGGCACAGGGCGATCAGCAGTCACCTTGACTTTTCCTTTAGCTGAGATGTGGCACCACTCTTTTGAAAAGAAAGCTTTTGAAGCCACTCCGGTAATCGCAGGGGGCACAATTTTTATTGGTGATCTTGACAAAACTTTCTATGCTCTTTCACTCCACACGGGCAAGGTTCTTTGGTCGTTTGATTCTGAGTTTGGATTTCCCTCAGCTGCAGCTATCTCTCTTGATCCTCATTATCCCTTGGTCGTTGTAGGTGACGCAGAAGGCATTGTACGTGCTTTTGATATCAACACTGGAGCCATGGAATGGGAGTTTGCAACTGAAGGGGAAATCTCAGGAGGCCCAACGATTATGAACTCCGAAATAGGACACCGCGTCCTCATTGGATCACAAGATGCAACTCTTTCTTGTGTAAGTCTTTTAGATGGCAGCTTTATTTGGAAGCATGAGCTGGATGATCAAATTCGCTGTTCACCAACGGTTGCAGTGGGCTGTGTATTCGTTGCAGGCTGCGACGGTAATCTTCATATTATTGATGCCGTAACGGGAAACGAAATGCACGCGTTCCCGATAGATGGACCATCCGGAACAACACCAGCAGCACACAACGGACAAGTTTTTTTCGGAACCGAGAGTGGTGTATTTTATTCCATTAACGTAGAGCCACCAAAAGTGGTCTGGAAAACAGAAAGTGAGGCAAAGGGTCGTTCATATCGTTCGAGTGCCTCGATTTCGAGTGGACTTGCGATTGTCGGGTCACGCGGCAGATGCATTGAAGCGTTCTCTATTAAGGAT
>JBDOMS010000032.1:0-2352 GCA_039831735.1 Pirellulales bacterium | reverse complement strand
ATGGCCCAACTCTGGCTGCAGCGAGCAGGTGGCAAGGCGCGCGCATCACCTTGGCTTGGTAGTCCTACCGCTTCTTCCGCCTTCTTTCGCATGCCTCTTTCAATTCATTTGTCACCCCTTGTGTCTCCATAATTCCATGTATCTGGTCCCAGTGGAACCCGATATCACGGGCTCTCATCTTTCCCATGCTTTTATAGGAAGCTACGCCCTGTAATATTTTTTCGCGCAGTTGTTTCTTGGTCCGGATTGGCAGGTGATACAGAGAAAAAGCTTCTTCAGCAGGAAAAGCCCGGACCGGCAGGACATCAATGAGAAGTTCGTGGTTGCCTTGAGCAACCAGGACTTCATCCAAGGGGATACGGTTTGGTTGAAAGGCAATTTTGCAGTTCCGTGAGCGGGTAGGCGGCTTCAGAAAACGCCCACCCGCAATTTGACCGGACCCCATTTCCAAAGGCACGAGGTTTAACCATGGCAACGAAATTACCGGAAATGAACTGTAGGCTAAGAGTTCTCTATCAAACTCCTCCCTGGTCTCGAAAGGGAGGAACTCGTCGGCATCAAGAAAAAATACCCAGCCGGAGGTTTCGCGATCAACAACGTTCCTGACAAGCCATGTCATCAGTTCCGACTGAAAATAACCGGCTTCATCGAAAATGAAGAACTCAACCTGGGGGAATCTGTCAGCAAGTTGTTGAATAAATTCCGCAGTGCCGTCTGTTGAACGATGATCAACGAGAACTATACGGTCAAACAAGTCGATGGCATGGCCGCAGAATGTTTCTATAACGCTCTTTTCATTCTTGATCATTGAAATAAGCGTCAGAGAACATTTTTCCATACTTGCAGGGGAGGCAGGCGTGATCGAAACAGCCCCAGAGGGCTTTCCAACTGAGAGGCGGGTTCCGCCCCAGCGGAGCTTCAGGCCTCTCGCCAGCCTTGAGACGGTAGAAACAACTCCTCGCTGACGAAAAGATTCTACGAGAATACTGACTTTTTGCAGCAGCATATCGAAACCCGGATCTTTACACCTCAAACTCGCTCACAACGTTCATACGCCTTGAGGATTATTCATAGCGGACATGTTGGGGTAATGGATTCCCCGGGCACCAGACTATAGGATATATGCATTGCCGGACGGCGTGTTCCACACTTTCGAAAATCACACTTCGAAAACCTCCCTGCAATCTTCAGGATCACCCTCCGGGATTTTAAGGAGGTTTTCCTTTTTGGCAACCACTATGCCACACGCATAGAAAAGCTGGTGGATTAAGTTTGCTGTTTAATCAGGCGGAGGAGGCCACGCAATTTCTGCGTAACCCGCCAAACAAACGAGCTATACAGGGTGGAAAATGTGTCATGAGCAGCCGTATACGCGGCAAGCTCTCTGTAATCAAAACCATAAAGGGATTTTATTTCCTGGGCTTTCGATTCATCGCTCAGCAGATCAAAAAGCAGTCCCAAGGCAAAGGATTTGGCAAAATGTTGCGACCTTTCTCCCAGCGCCACCATTGCAAGGACAAAATCCGGGTCAAATCCTTCTTCGCGGTAATACTTTCTGGCTTCAGGGAAAATGGCCACCATTTCATCAAATGTTTTCACCCGCTGGTAATTTTTCAAAATGTAATGGAATTCCGTCATAGTTCTGATGCGAGCTTCCGGACGATCTCCACTGGTGTTAGCTTCATCGTCCCGCACCCGGAAACGGGTTAATTTTTCCGGCAGCACGTGAATTTCGTATTTCAAGCATAAACGAATCCACATATCGAAATCGTCCAACTGGTAAAACACATTTCGGTAAAGGCCACAGTCTTCATAACACTGCTTTCGGATGAGAACTGAGGGGTGGCAAAGCGCATTACAATCGTAAAAGAAACGATTCAACCACTGATGCCTGGTTCGATTCCGATGAGCAAATATCCTCAAATAAGGATGCTTCAGGTCCTTGAGTGGACCACCATCCTCCCCGATAACCCGGGCGTTGGTGAATACCGCTCCGAACTCCGGGTTGGCGCTAAGAAAATCGACCTGTTTTTCAAGTTTACTCCCTTCCCATACATCATCAGAATGATGAATGGCGATGTATTCACCCGTGGCTACTTCCGAAATGGCTTTGTTGATACCATAAACACTTCCACGCTGTTCATCGTTGCGAAAGGTCTTTATTCGCGAGTCGGTATAGCCTTTGATGATACCCCAGGAAGTATCTTTTGAGGCATCGTCCCAAAGGATGAGTTCGAAATCGAGAAAAGTCTGTCCCAAAACGCTGTCGATCGCTTCACGAAGATATTTTTCGTGATTATATGACGTTAAAACGACTGAAACTTTTGGCATTTACCCTTCATCTCCAAATAG